>CAZLDZ010000061.1:0-7258 GCA_964558435.1 uncultured bacterium | reverse complement strand
TTTCCATTCGTACGTTCAACGATATCCAAGCGCAGCACGAAGCCCAAGGACGGACGGGAGATCCTGCAGAGCTCTTGGTCGATCCAAATTCCTATTCACGCCACACATTTTGGTGCTGCACAGATACATATTATGGTATCCGACAAGCCTCATTGCCTAAGAAAAACGCATGGAAATCCCAAGAACGGGATCAAATCCGCCCGCATTCACGCAAATTCTACCAAAACGGAACGCCACACGATGACTGGCGCATGCTGTTCATGCGCTACGGTTGCGTGCTTAAAAAAACGTTCCCGAATATTAAGCAGCATATATCTGACGCTCATTGGGCTGACATACGTCCAGATCTTTCTGAAGATACGATCTAAGAGACTGTTTCAATTATGCATCTTTGAATAAATCGTCGAGAGCAACTTCGCCGGTAATCATCTCTTCTGAATACATTGTTCTCTTCAAACCCATGGTTGTGACCATGGCTAAGAATAGCTGCTTTTTTGTTTTGCTTCTCTGCTGAAAAATTTCCATTTTTTTCTTCAAAACTTGGGCATATTGCTTGTCGATTGCAAAACGGCAATCTGAATATTTGATCTCGCAAAGAGTAATTGTATCATCGGGTCGATCAAAAAGAAGATCGATTTGTGCTCCCTCTTGTTCGGATCCCGCTGTGGGAATATAGCGCCAGGTTCCTGCAATAGAACCCGGATCAATATTCAACGCTTGTTGAATCTGATCGAGGTGTTTATAACATACAGACTCAAAGGCATAACCTGCCCAGCTTTTCCATGAAGCGAGTTTTGATCGCGCCTGCCAAAAGCCCCGTTTTTTTCCTTTTTTTGCAATGAGTTTCATGTTGGATTCAATCCAATGCAAATAAAACAGACTGTATTCATCATCAATGACGTAATACACACCTCGATCTTTATGCCCAAAAGGCACCAAACTTGTAATAAATCCGGCTTCCTCTAACTGCTGTAGGCGATCAATTGTACTTCCACCTCTTGGAAGTTTGGCTGTTGCAATCAATTTTGCTTGACTGATCCCATATCGGTATTTGGCGATGATTCTAATCAAGTGTATATAAAGTTCAGCATCTTGAAAAAGTGATTCAAAAAGTTTTTTAAATTCCTGAACAAGAACACCTTTCTCCTGAAAACAGAGATTGTTGATACATTGATTTGCTGACTGCCCTCTTTTTACGTAAGACCAATAATGCGGTACTCCCCCCAAAACGATATAGAGATCAAGAATTTGACGCCGAGTGAGATATATTCGATTAGCCTTCAAATAGCTCTCTGTTTCACGTAAAGAAAAAGGCTTCAGGTGGATTGTCATGGTTACCCGGTTGTATAAACCTCCCGTGTTATTGACGATATTTTTCATAATCCATGACGTTGCAGATCCACAAATCATGAGCTTGATGCGCTGATCAAAAGCCCAGTAACGATTCCAATAGAGTTCTAAAGCTTTTAACAAGTTAGACCTCTTGGTGACCATCCAAGGAAATTCATCAAAAAAAAGAATGATTTTTTTATTTTTTGCGAGTTTTGAGATGGCTTGGGTCAATTCCTCAAAAACGTCTTTCCATTTTCCTTTTCTGATGAGCGCAGCACCATTGTAAAAGGTATTGCCAAGCTGTTTAGTAAATTCATCTATCTGCTCTTCTAATGAACCATTTTGTATTCCAGTCACGTGAAAAAACATGCATGGAGCGTGACTTGCAAAATTTTTAATGAGGTAAGTTTTGCCAACACGTCGTCTTCCATAAACGGCAATAAATTCTGCTCTATTAGATTTACAGCGATCTTCTAAGATCTCTAGCTCATCTGTACGACCAATGATTTTGTCTGAAGAATCTATTTTTTTATCATCCATGCTTCCTCCTTGTTGTGCCGGATATAGGCATCCTATATCCGGCACAACAAATCATAAAACATATCTGTTGTGCCGGATATAGACAAGTTATAATTGGCACAACAAATCAAAAAAATGTTCTGTTGTGCCGGATATAGGCTTCCTATATCCGGCACAACAGATTTTCTAGATCCACGCTGTGCAGGGCGAAGCAAACTCTGCTTCGTTGTGGGTGGACCAGCCTGGAACAGAAGAGATGAGTTTGGCTCCGCGCGCGCCGAGTGCGAGGAATTTTTCATGATCTTTGGAAATTTTTACCCCTTGAGAAAAGGCTTGGTGAACGGAGAGATCGCGCGCGAGCGTTTTGGCGCGCAGGGCAAACGTGTTGGTGGTGGAGGGGGTGGTGCGCCAGTGGCACGATGGGGTATGGAAGAGTTGGGATTGTAGGTCTTGATAGAGCGGATGGAAGTATTTATCGCGGTGGTCAAAGAGGGTGACGTAGTCGGCGCTTGTGGTAAAGCCTTCGTGGAGCACGTGGACCCAGCCTTCTTTATGCAGGTAATCGTCTTCTAAAAAATAGAGGATGGTGTCGGGATGAAAATTTCTGGAAGAAGCAAGTTCGAGCAGGCGCAAAAAGGAGCCCGCTTCAGTCCCTTCGGAAATTTCGATGATGGGAAACTGCTTTTGCGAAAAGAGGAAGTGCTTTTCTTGTGTGGGATGGAAGGTGTCGAGCAAGAAGGTAACGTTGACTGCTTCTCCTTGGATGGTCTTTAAGAAATTTTCAAAGCACTTTTGGCGCGTCACTCCAGGGAGCGTTTTTTTGTGCGCAGAAATTTCAGAAAAATGGCAATGACGGACAAAGATTTCAATCCTTCTCTTAAAGAGATTCCACATAATTTGTCACCTCGCGACAGATTTGCCTTGCCTCGTGGAAGGTGAGAGTTTTTTCTGCTTCGTGAAGAGGGCACCACTTGCCTTCGGCGATCTCTTCCGGTTGCAAAATGGGCTCGCCGACTACAAGTGCAGGAAAATAGTTCACCTTTTTATAAATCACCTCTCCCCGTCTTCGGAAAGTGTAGTGTTCGACAAAGGGATTTTCGCGGAGAACTGCTGTGACTCGAAGCCCTGTTTCTTCGGTCAGTTCGCGCTGTGCGGTCTCGAGTCCCTTTTCTCCTGGGTTGCTATGCCCCTTGGGAAAGCCCCAGTGGCGTGCGCCTTTATGCAAAATCAAAAAGACGCGCCAAAAATCGTTTTCTTTAGAAAGTGGGATGATTCCGAAAGATTCTTCGGATGAATTCATGGTGTGTATCTAGCAAAAAGAAGTGATGAGTTATGTCCACCAAAACCAAACGAATTGGAAAGAGCCACTTTAACGTCATATTTTTGTGCCACATTGGGCACGACATCGATTCCAGCAAGTGCCTCTTCTGGCTCCTCGTGGTTGATCGTGGGGTGCAGCATGCCTGTTAAGAGGGCTTTAATGGTAGCGATGGCTTCGATTCCTCCGGCTGCACCTAAGCAGTGGCCGGTCATCGATTTTGTGGCATTCATTTTAATGTGCCCAAGGTGGGGGCCGAAGATTTTTTTAATGGCCGCAATTTCGCACAGATCGCCGACTTGCGTAGAGGTGGCGTGGGCGTTGATGTAATTGATTTCTTCCTTGGAGATTTTGGCGTCTTGGATGGCGCCTTCGATGCACAGTGCAACTCCTGCACCATCAGCGCGGGGATCGGTCATGTGGTGCGCATCACAAGAAACAGCCCCTCCGAGATATTCGGCAAGGATGGGGGCGCCCCGTGCAAGGGCATGCTCAAGGCTTTCTAAAACGAGAACGCCTGCGCCTTCGCCCATGACAAATCCATCGCGCTTCTTATCCCAAGGGCGGGAAGCAGCTTGTGGATTTTCGTTATTTTCAGAAAGAGCTTTACACGCAACAAAGCCCGAGAGGCCTACAGGGGTAATTGCCGATTCAGAGCCTCCGCAGACCATGAGATCGGCTTCGCCATTTTGGATGTGTTTTGCAGCCGCATAAATGCAATAATTAGATGTTGCGCAGGCTGTAGAAATCGAATAGTTGGGTCCCATGAAACCGAGGTCGATGGCAAGAAGTGCCCCTGCCATATTGGTGATGATGAAGGGAACAAAAAAAGGTGTCAGGCGCTTGTAGGTTTTCGTGAGGACTGTTTCGACCCCGTCTGAGAAGGCGTTCATCCCGCCCATGCCCGAGCCGACGAGCACACCACAGCGGGTTTTATCCAGCGTGTGGATTTTATCGGGTGTGAGCCCCGCCATTTCTAAGGCTTTTTTGCCTGCGACCATGCCATAACGGATAAAAGGATCGACACGTCGTGCTTGCTTTTTATCGATGTATTCACCGGGATCAAATTCACGCACGGTGCCAGCAAAACGGGTGGGATACTCCTGGCAAGGGAAGCCTTCAATAGGAGTGATCCCACTTTCCCCAGCAAGAAGCTTTGCATAAAACTGGTCGACATCCATGCCAAAACAGGAAACTAGCCCCATTCCGGTCACGACAATACGTTTTTTAGTCATAATGTTAAAATATAGCAGAAACGGGCAAAAAAAGCAAGAAATATTTCCTTAAGCACCTGATTTATAAGCACTTGTATTAATTGCCAGGTCGACAATCTCCCCTTCTCTCCAGAGTTCTTCTAAATGGTATCTGTCTCGAAGGCCAGGCATGAAGAGATGGACCATGATCTCCCCATAATCCAAAACCACCCAATCACCACACTTTAGGCCTTCCACGTACAAAGGGGGCTCTCCGATTTTTTTCAAGGAATCCAAAACCATGTGGGCGAGGGCAATGACATGGCGGTCCACAGTCCCCTCTGCGATGATCACATAATCGGTTAAAGTGGAGATTTTGCGCACATCGAGGGCAAGAATATTCATCCCTTTTTTGTCGAAAAGGGCTTGGCCAATGGCATTGAGAATGGTCATCGGATCATGTTTCATAGAGATGACACTCATAGATGTAGTCTAGAACGGGCGCCGGCACAAGATGCCCACAATATTTTCCAGCTTTAAGGCGCGCGCGGATTTCGGTCGCACTGATTTCTAGTGTAGGGATTTCCACTTGTGCTTTTTCGAGAATCGCTTGGAATTTCTGGGGAAAAGCCGTTTTATAACCTACGCGGTGTCCAAAAAGTGGAGGGGTAAGCTGCAAAAGTTCATCAATGTTTTTCCATTGGTCAAGATTTTTTAAAGAGTCATCTCCCAAAATCAAAAAAAGCTCCATTTTGTCCTTTTCTTGTTCCAAGATGGTGCGTACAGTGTCGACAGTGTACGAGGGAGGAGGACGGTTGAGCTCTTCCTCATAGAGAGAAAATTGTTCGATAGGGCCGAGTGCAAGCAAGAGCATCTCTCTTCGATGTTCATTGGGTGCCATAGGAGGATTTTGTCCTTTAAAAGGCGAGACATTGGCAGGACAAAATATGACTTCGTCCAAGTTTTTGGCTTCCAAGATGGAAAGGGCGAGATTCAGATGCCCAAAATGGATGGGGTCAAACGTCCCTCCAAAAAATCCCACCCGTCTAGATGACATTCAACAGCTCGCGGTATTTGGGAAGTGGGAAATGCCGATCATCGATCAGAGTTTCGAGTTCATCGACACATTTTCGAAGATCGTGACAGAGGGGTCCAATTTCATCACAAAAAGCTTTTCCACGCGCATTCCATTCTAAAGAGGCCGCTTTTTGTCTGCGCATTTCCAAATGATCGCTTTTGCGGATTGCCTCATTTAAAACGCGGGTGAGGTGCTTAAGAACATCCATTTGCTCTTTGGTGTTTCCGGCTTTACATGCGGCCAGATGTTGCAGAGCCTCTGCCATCTTATTTTGGGTGCGGACAGCGGCAGGAAGGATTTGTGTGCGGAACATCTCGACCATCAATTTCACTTCAATATTCATGATTTTACTGTACTGTTCCACCATCACTTCATGGCGCGCTTTTAATTCATGAGAAGAGAGAACGCCCTCAAAGATTTTTTCAGTGCCTTTTTGCGCAAAGGCTTGAAAGGCCCAGTACGACTTTTTGATCATGGGAAGGCCCCGTTTTTTGGCTTCCTTTTCCCAAGCACTCGAGTAGTTATCCCCTGTGAAACGGATGGGACGTGTATCTTTTAAAATCTTGCGGATCACAGGCATCGCCGCCTGTTTAAAGGCTTTGGGAGAGCTCTCCTTTTTGGCGAGTTTTTTTTCAATTTCATCCAAAATGCGGTTGAGGCTATCTGCAACGATGACATTAATCACCGTGATGGGAAGCGCACAGTTAGCGCTGGATCCCACCGCCCTAAATTCAAATTTATTTCCCGTGAAGGCAAAAGGAGAGGTGCGGTTTCTGTCGGTTTCATCTTTGGGAAGCTCAGGCAGCATCGGAATGCCAAGATCGAGTGTGACAGAATGGGTGCGGTTGTGTTCGAGCTCTTTTTCAAGATTATTGAGTAATTTCTCAAGCGCCTCTCCCAAATAGACAGAGATGATCACAGGAGGCGCTTCGTGCCCTCCCAAACGGTGGTCATTTCCCGCCGAGGCGATGCAGGCGCGCAAAAGAGCAGCGTTTTTATGCACGGCATCCAGCACTGCGGCCACCATGATCAAAAAGAGGTGGCTTTCCTCGGGCTTTGAAGTCGGATCCAGTAAGTTGATGCCTGTATCAGTGGAAAGCGACCAGTTGTTGTGCTTTCCTGAGCCATTGATGCCTGCAAAAGGCTTTTCATGGAGAAGGCAGGCAAAATCGTGACGCACGGCGATTTGACGCATGAGTTCCATGAGAAGAACGTTGTGATCGACTGCAAGCGAGGCTCTTTCATAAATGGGGGCAATTTCATGTTGGGATGGCGCGACCTCATTGTGCCGCGTTTTCACAGGGATGCCCAGTTCAAATGCGGCATCTTCAAAATCTTTCATGTAAGCAAGTACCCGCTCTTTTAAAATCCCAAAATAGTGATCCTCCATCTCTTGAGATTTAGGTGAAGGAGAGCCGTACACAGTTCTTCCCCCCATCAAGAGATCGGGACGCAAATTATAAAGTGCGCGGTCTACAAGAAAATACTCTTGCTCGCAACCAAGCGTCGAAAATACGCGATTTACCTCAATCCCCAAATGGTTCAAAAGACGGATCGCTGCCTCGTGGATTTTGGCGTCAGAGCGTAGAAGGGGGATCTTGGCATCGAGAACCCTCCCCGTCCATGAGAAAAAAAGTGAAGGAATGCATAAAATGACCGTCCCCCCCGACTTCCACAAAAACGCAAATGAAGAAGGATCCCAAGTCGTGTACCCGCGCGCTTCAAAGGTGCTGCGCAAACTCCCCGAAGGAAACGAAGACGCATCAGGCTCCCCACGCACAAGAAGTTTGCCCGAAAATTTTTCGATCACCGTATCTT
>CAZLDZ010000060.1:0-7323 GCA_964558435.1 uncultured bacterium | reverse complement strand
TAAAGCATGTTGCGACGGACAGCCAAACTTTGGATATTTTTCGAACGCAATTTAAGAAAAGCTCTTTTCTCGAAGTCATCGATATACATTTTCCTGCTTTATGCGTACTAGACTTCAGGTTTAAAGCGGAGGAGGTTTTCAGCCAGATCTTGATGGGGGCAAAGGATTTAAAAAGAGGGGCTCTTTTAATCTTTCGCAGCCGCCAGCATCTTGGCCTACTTCCGCAGGCAAGGCTACGCATGACCTTGCGCACTCTTATTGATCGCTTCAATCTTATTAATGATGCCGTTGGATTGGGCACACTCGATGCCTTCAAAATTGAGCTCTATGCTTCCGTCTTAAAAAAGCTTCCAAAGGAAAATTTTGAAGAGTTTAATGAGGAAATCACAACTGGAGTATTTGCGCTTGAAGAACATGCAAGGCGCCTACAATTTGCCCTAATATTTCACAACATGAGCTCGAATGCCTAAAATCCTGCTGATCGAAGACGAAAAAGATATCGCTGCACTCATTGAGCTCCATGCAAAAAATTTGGGCTATTCCTTTTTATGGAGAGAAACAAGCGCGCAAGGCTACCAAACCGTTCTTTCCGAAAAGCCTGACCTCGTCATTTTGGATCTCATGCTTCCCGATGGAAGCGGCATAGAGGTGTGCAAGAAAATCCGCCAAACAGAGATGTGCAAACACCTTCCCCTGATTATCCTCACAGCAAAAGCACAAGAAGAAGATGTGCTAGCAGGTCTTTCTCTGGGCGCTGACGACTACGTCACCAAGCCTTTTTCCCCCAAAGTACTCTTTTCTCGAATCCATGCTCTACTGCGCAGAGCCCATCCCCAGGAAAAAACTTTTGTTTTTGGAGAATTTACACTCGATGTCGCTCAGTACGTTTTAAAGAAAAATGCGCAATCGATTCCTCTCACCCTTTCTGAATTTGAAATTTTAAAGCGGCTCCTGATGCATTCTGGAAAAGTCCTAACCCGCGATCAGCTACTTCAAGGCATCCAGGGTGGCTCAGACATCATGGGGCGCAACATCGACGTCCACATCGTATCCTTGCGCAAAAAAATGGGCTCCGGATTCATAGAAACCGTGAGAGGTGTTGGTTACAGGTTGATTAAAGAAAATTCTTGACTCTTGCTTGTGTTTCTTCTTACAAGAAAACCAACATGGGGGTTCGTATGAAACACACTTTAGTCAGTTTAAGTGCCGTAGCACTTCTTTTAGCCAGCTGCGAAAGTAAGGCAGGCACGGGAGCTTTAGTGGGCGCCGGCGCAGGAACCGTGGTAGGGGGTGCCGTCGGTGGATGGCAGGGCGCACTCATTGGAGGCGCGGTCGGAACCGTGGGAGGTGCGATTGTGGGCGCCGCCATGGACGCTTCAGATCGGCGCACGATGGAAGATAATAACCCAGACACCATGCGCCGCATCGACAACAAGCAACAACTCACCTTGCAAGATATTAAAAATATGTCGCGCAACGGTCTTTCCGATAACACGATCATGAATCAGATTAAAGCGACAGGAAGCACCTACCGTTTAACAAGCGACCAAATCGTCGACTTGAGAAAAGCAGGGGTTTCTGACAACGTGATCAACTACATGATCTCGACTGGTCAATAAGACTTCTGTCTGGTAGAAATGTGGTATGACCACTACAGAGAACGCAACGCAGCAAAAAGTCAATATGTTCCACTCCACCCTCTCGCAAGAGAGGGTGAATGCACTGATCGAACACTCTCGACAGAAATTTTTGCTCCTCATCAAAGCCTCGCAGCGTTTTCACACCGTTTTTTTCTCTCTTGTCGGGTGTGAGCTCGTCAGCTTGTGTACTCTTGCACTCTTTTCAAAATCCTTGTTCATCGCCTTTGCACTCGCAGGCCTCTGTCTCACGGTTTTTTCTTACCTTTTGATCCGTTTTTATCAAGAGACAAAACACAGAGAAGAGGCGCGCGCGGTTTTACAAGAATTTTTGGGAGCATGCAAAGACGAGATTCCAGAAGCATCTCCTCTTTCTTGTGCGCGCGCACTCCATCACCTTTTGCATGTGATCAACTTTAAAGATCTTGAACTCCATGCAAACCATCCCTTTTTGCAAAAATGTTTGGTGTGGCTTCACTGGAAAGAAGTGCATGAGATGCAAAAGAGACTTTTGCATCACGCTCTTGAATACCATATCCAAGCAATCAAGGAGGAGCCGCAGGACATTCAGGCCCATGCCTCCTTGGCACAAGCGTATTTATCTCTTGGCCATGTGTACTGCCCTCCAGAAGACTTTTTATGGGTACCGAAGGCTTTTTTGGGAAAACCTATGCAAGACAATGCCAAGAGATGCTTTGAATTTGCTCTACAAGAATGGAAAATCATCTCCGCATTTTCCCCAAACGATCCGTGGATCCATCTACAACTGGCACAGGTTTTTTATCTTCTTGAGCGTTCTGATGAAGAGCTCAAAGAACTAGAGCTTGTGCACCGCCTGCAGCCGCATGATCGTGATGCTATGCTGCACCTTGGGATCAAGTATTTTGAGCAGAATATGCCAGCCCAAGCGCTTGCGCTTTATCAAGCCCTCAAAAAAGCAAACGACGCACGCGCAGAAGAACTGATTTCTCATTATACTCGTCTGATATAGAAATCTTTTCTATATCGAATTTTATTTCACTAAAATAAATTTTATTAGTATTAATAGAAAAATGCGCCATACAATTTTTCTATTTGGGGAGGCTGAAAAAGGGGATTTTTGCACGCCTTTATGGTGCAGATCTCTTGCGCAGCTCGTAGAAGTTTTAGGCAATCCTCCAGGCGAAAGCGAAGGAATTCCCTACGCCATCCAAGCCGTGCTAAACAGCCGCGATCTCATTTTCTACCGCATCAAGGAAGAGGGTTTTAGCAAACAAGATTATTTTCGGGGCTTTAAACTTTTGAAAAATAAAGATGCATTTCCCGTGCTTTCAGCTATCTGCATGCCCGGTGTGGGTGACGCAGAAATTCTCGAGCAAACCCGCCCGCTGTGCACCCTCCACCAAAGCCTTCTCATCATCACAGAAAAAGACCTCTACGACTTCCTAACAGTTGCCAATTTTTAATAAATTATCTTGATGTAGCTGATTGCTTATCTTTGCGTGCAATCAGTTCTTTAAGGAAACCACTCCAATCTTTTTTTGCGACGAAGGGTTCGAGATCTCTGGAATCCACCCCAAGTGCTTTATAAAACCCTGGCAATAGCTGGTCGAGTGTTTGTGATTTTGCCAGTTTTGTTAATGCGCCCCCAACGGCTTCTTCAGAAGGAATATTATCCGTATTTGCCCACAAAAGCCCCGACCACTTCATTTTATTAATTTTATTATTCGGATTCATCCAGTTCTTCGAGTCCGTGCTGATAGATCTTAGGCATTTGCGAAGTTCTGGCATGTTCAGGAGAACCTCGAGAAATTTTATACTAGACACAGCTGCAAATTCTTTACGTTTATCTTCCATAAAATCCCTGCTTGGCCAGAACGTATCAAGCTCTTTAATCATGGCTACAATAGCTTGACACTCCTTATCGGTGGGGTGGTGCAAAAGAAGATATGGGTCTTCTTTCTTAACGACAGCGGGCTCTGGGGCTTTAGCATGCTGAGCAAAAGTTTTTTCATCTTCGGCTTTATGGGACGGCACCGCATATGCCAAAACAACTTTTGGAGGTTCAGGGGGTGGGAGTGGTGGCGTAGAAATCACGACAGTTTCCTCTTTTAAAACTACAGTAATGTCTTTTTCTATTTTTGGGAAAGCAGATGGCTCTTCCTCAAGCAGAAGTGCAGGTTCAACTTGAGGGGCTGGTGCTTCGACTTCTTCCGCAGGCAGTGGTGAAAGCTCAAGTTCGTCCGGGGGCATTTCTGTAAAAGCAAGTGAAATGATCAGGCGTGGCATGAAGACTGCGTAAAAAAGGGCTGTTGCACAAAGAACATTGAAAAGGGTTTCCGATAAACTTTCGAAGAGTTGCAAGGAAAGCTGCTGGGCACAAAGAACCTGGAGGGCGCTGCCCGTAAACAGAACAAAATTTGCTGCAGCGTTACATAGAGCCAAGAGGGCGATTGTTTCTGCAAAAAGACGGGCTAGCACTTCTCTCTGTAAAAAATTGCCATCCTGGGGTGGCTCCCATTCTTTCAGAAGTGGAATGAAATCGATGCGCACTATATCCATCAATGTTTCCTACTCGCATTTTCTCGGGGTATGTCAATCTCTTGCAGATAATACTCTGGATGGAAGGTCGCAAGCTGGGTGTGGGCGTTGATGGGAGCGGGTACGTCATCCAGAAAAAGAAGCTCGGTTTTTCCCATGAGTCTTCCATATTTGGGAATGGCATCGCCCTGACATACGTACGTGATGAGCAACGGTTTTTTCTCAAGGTGGTTCCATTCTGTGAGAATTTCTCGTGAAACACCGGGAGGACTGAAGGCAATGGACGGGATTTTTGTATTGATTAAATTTTGTTCAAAGAGCGTTGTGTACATTGTGAGGATCCCTCCTAAGCTGACACCCATCAAGCGCGGTTTTTCTCTTGAGATAGCGGCTTTTTTTAACCAGGCACGGATCTCATTTTGTCCCTGTTGGAATGTCGCAAGGCCTGGATCGTGCACCTCAAGGTCGGAGACCATGGAAGCCCATCCTTTTTCCGTGACAAAAGTTAGGTCAGTGCCCCGAAAAAGAAGAATCGGGATGCCTTCTGGCTCTTGGGGAATCAGGCCAAACGCAGGCATCCCGCGCCAAAGATCTAAAACTTCATTCACTTCATAGGTGATCAGCTGGATAGACCCTTGAGCATTCACCTGAGGGATTTTGACCACATTTCCACGCGCAAGCAAGCGGTAAGCCAAAACTTTTGTCACCACTTCGCATGTCATGATTTCAAGTTGCAAGGGATCTTGGATTTTTTCGAAAATTTTCAAAAGAGCTTCCTGTGCAATTACAAAATCTTCGGGATCTTCTGTGAGTTTTGAGACAATTGGATGTTCATCAGAAAAATACCCATACACTTGTTGGAAATGCTGGAAATAGGGATCGGCATGAAAAGTGCGTTTTTTCTTGGCAGAATCGACGACATAGCTGCGCCCTTCTTCTTCGGAAAAATAGGCGAGCATCTTGTCTAAGCTGCGCAAGAAAGAGGTGCGCACTGTTTCTGTCCACGCCACTTCCTCGGGCTCCCTGCTAAGAACCAAAATAGGGACAAAAAGAAGGAAAAGTAATCTTTGTTTTTTCAATTTGAAAGTTATAACTTTTGAAAACGTTATTGACAAGAGCGCGATCCGCCCTTTTCTTCATGCGCCACAAGCTTGGGATCTGAAATGACCGACGTGTGCGGAGACAGCAGGCACGTTTTCAGGGGAAGAGTCTCTTTGAGAGCATCATACGTTGTGGGCGCAAGAGGGAAAATGGCACAAAGATCCCAAAATGCGTGCAGAGCGACGAGTACGAGCATTCCCATCACAGTTTTTTTGAGAGAAAACAGTTTTTTTTCCCATCTTTCACAGACAAAAAACAAGACGATTCCGCTACAAACGAGAAGCGGTGTCAGCAGCGAAAGATGTGTTGTCTGGAAAGCTAAAAGCAGCGATGTAAAACAGATGTACACGTAAAGAAGAGGCTTTGAAGAAAAGCGACACACAACCTGAGCCAGAAAAAAGAGCACCATCACCTCTAGCGAACACTGAAGAATGGTATCGATTAAAAAAGACATCTGGGTGAGAAAAGGAGCATCCGTTACAAAAACATCTAACGCATGTACAAGCAACAACCAAAAAAACAGCACAACAAAGTAGAGATAATTAATCACTGGTCGCATAACTTATTAAATAGAAAACTTGAAGGATTAATTCAAGTTCATAAGATAGACCACAAGCCCTTCGTAATCGGCCTGCATAAGGTGGGAAACCACCGTATCAAGGTTAGCCCCAACATGTTGAGCGAATTGAGGGGTAAATCTTAAGAGGTTCTCTTTCGCAGCTTCTTCTTTGAGCCTTCCCGCAAGACCATTGATGAAGTTATCCCATTTGAAGAGATTCTTTTTAAAGGTTTTCATCCCCTTTTTCAGCTTGGGATCTTCGCAAACATAGCCTAAAAACCTCAATGGATGGACAGGATTAATTTTCTTCCCTTTGCGCTCCATGTCCCGTTTTTCAAGCAAAAGCTGAAACACATTTTTTTCTGACATTGATGTAACGATATAGGAGATGATTTGTTTTTCCCAGTCGTGTAAAGGAAGATCGAAAAAATCTACGATATTTTGATCGGGGATCGTGGGGGTCTCTATCGGAGAAAGAAAAGGATCATCTAGGTTGTCATCTTCAGGAGGGTAAAGAGAAGTGATCGAATCGTTTGCCAAAAGGGTTACAGAAACACACAAGAATAGAAATATATTACGCATACGCCCCTCCTAAAAAAGGAGGTAATCTAACAAAAATCTTTTTCCTTTACAAGAGATCTCTTGCGTAATTTGCTTTACTGGAAAAAAATCGATGATTTTTTTGCTAGAGCTATAGAACCAGCGAAGCTGGTTCGTCGGCACCGAGGAGGCGACTTAAATTAAGTCGGTGACGAGGTGCGGATAGCTATAGCAAAAAAAGGGCGATTTTTTACGTGAATGAAATTACGCAAGAGATCTTCTAATCCACTCTTCTGCCCCAATTGTTGTGCTTCTGCCGTGGCCGGGGAACACCTGCGTATCTGGAGGAAGTGCGGCTAGCTTTTTCAAAGAGTGTGCCATGAGCTCTGGTTGGGATGAAGGAAAGCTAAGATTCCCGTGTGTTCCACAAAAAAGCGTATCCCCGGAAATAAGCACCTTCTGCTTTTCTAGATAAAAACAGACACATCCGGGGGAATGTCCAGGCGTGTGCATCACGGTCAGCTCAAGTGTGCCCACAGTGATTTTTTCACCATCGGATAAAAAACCATCGGCACTAGCTCCCTCTATCGAATACAGAAGTGGGAGCCCATCACTTCCAGGCTTTTGTAAATTTTGTGCATCAGCAGCATGGATATAAACAGGAATGTGCAGCTCTTTTTTTAAGAGAGCCACTTCGGCGATATGATCCCAGTGAGAGTGGGTGAGCAGAATTTTTTCAGCTTGAAGCCCATTCTTTTCAAGCACCTCTAAAAAATGCGCACAGCATCCAAAAGGCGCGTCAATCAGGACAGCTTTTTTCGTCTGGCTGCACCCAAGTAGAATCGCATTCGTCTGAAACGGTCCGCAAGGAAAGATTTCTAAAAACATGAAATGCACCGGAGAGGATTCGAACCTCTGACCTCACGGTTCGTAGCCGTGTACTCTATCCAGCTGAGCTACCGGTGC
>CAZLDZ010000059.1:0-7345 GCA_964558435.1 uncultured bacterium | reverse complement strand
GAAGAGGAGTTTGAAGCGAAAATCGCGTACAAATAAATCTTCTAGGGAAGCATAGGTGATGAATTCAGCATTTTCAAGCGTTGGAAGGGGTTTTTGAGCGGGGACAAAAACGGTGATGGGTTCAAGGGGATATAACGTGCGAAACACAGAAAGCTCCTGCGCAATTTTATCAAAACGCGCATCGTGAGGTAAAATAATGGCCAAGCTATCATGCCGAAATTCTCTTTTTATTTTGCCGGGGACTTGCTGCTTGAAGCGGTTGTGCTGCCAGAGCCACTCGCCCGGTTTTTTTCGGATACTTTCCTCAAGAAGAGCCAGCGCACATTTCATGAGTCTTTCAACTTCTTTGTCCATCGGTTCGTTTAAATTGGGCCAGAGCGGCTCCGAATAATGGATCACATATTTTCCCGCTGTGCGACTTGTTGTGGCAACGAGGATCGGCCTTCCTGTGCGGTACGCTAAAATAGCGGGCAGGGGGGATGTCCAGGCTTTTCTTCCCAAAAAATCCGAACAAAAACCGCTGTCGGGCATGCCTTGATCGCCGACGATCCCGAGAAATTTTCCTGCTTTGAGTGCGCGCAGCCCTTCACGGAAGGCATTTTTTGGGGTGATGATGGTTCCGTGGAATTTTTCGCGTATGCGCAGAATCCAACGGTAGAGGTAGTGATTTTTTATGGGTCTTCCGATGGCAACTCCTGGCATGCGGCTTGTGCCTTCAAGAAAGAGAATTTCCCAATTAGCCTGGTGTCCACAGAAAAAAATCACACCCTTTCCTTCCTGCATGAGTTGATTGGCAACCTCGGGATTTTCGCAGCATGCAATGCGCGCAATGTCTTTTTCGCGTGCCAATTTGGCGTACTCAAGGCAGGTGATCATTAAATTTCCAAAAGACTCTTTTGCCGTGCGCACAAGCGCGTTTTCATCGAGGGCAAGGGCACGAGCAAGAGCCAAATTGCTGAGTGCGCGCTTACGAAAGCGCGGGAACAAAACATAGGCCCATCGTCCTAAAATTTTTCCTGTCTGATGCAGTTGTCTATATTTGAGCCAAGAAAAAGGGAACAAAAGACCGCGGATGAGCAGGTAGCTTACAAAAGACATAAGTCCACCATTTTTTGTAGCTGTACAGAAAAATCGAGATGTTCAACGGAGGCGCGGATGTTTTGTGCAGAATGCGGATTTTTTTTGCGCTTCATGGCGCCATCAAGCGCACAGGCTACAGATGCAGGATCAAAAAGCTCTTCAATCACAGCCCCTGTTTCTTGTGTCAGGATTTCATGTCCGCCATTGTGCTTGGAGGAGACGACAAAAACGCCCATGGCGAGTGCTTCCACCGTGACATTGGCAAAAGGGTCGTAGATAGAAGGGATGACAAGTGCATCGGCCACTTGATAGAAGGGAGTGACATCGTGAACGTTTCCCAAGAAAGTGACGTGCTTCTCAAGCTGGAGCTTTTCTGTGAGTGCGCGAAAATATTTTTCGTTTTTTTCATGTCCGGCCACGAGGAGATGAAAATCGCGCAGAGCTTGCTCTTTGCAACCTCTCAGCAAAGGCTCAAGCCCTTTGCGCTGAAAATTATGCCCGACAAAGAGAAAATAGAATTGATCAGAAGGAAGGTTTAAGTGGCGCAGGGTAGTTATTTTTTCTTTTTGCCAATGCACAAAGCGCTCTTCAAGCTCTTTCCACTCCACGCCGTTGTGGAGGACTGAAATTTTTTCAAATGGCGTAGAAAAACGGTTCACAATTTCATCTTTAACCATGGTGGAGTTGACGAAGAGCCGCTTGAGGCCAGGGTATTCAAAGGCTTTTTTCTCAAATTCAAGAAGGGTTCTATGCAGGGGATTACAGGCAAAGGAAAGACTTTTCATCAGACCATCTGCCTTCTTGCGCCTTTCAAGATAGGCTGCGTGGACCCCATTTCCTGCGCGCAGGTGGCTCTGCTCGCACGTTCTATCCATGCCAAACACGATATCTACAGCCGCGGTGCGCAATGCTTTTTTACAAAAACGATCAAAAGCGCGTACATTTTGGAAGCTAAACAAAGAAGACTCCTGGCGAGAAAGCAGGGTGACATCGCACCCTTTTTCTTGAAAGGCCAAAATGAGTCTTTCTGTAGTTTTTTCAAGCCCGCCTCGGGTAGATGCGCGACTTTTTAATACGACAACTTTTTTCATTCTGTGGCTTGTGGAGTCATGCGGATCGTGAAGTTCTGGTGAGACACACGCGAAACCCCTTTGACGAGGTCAAAATCGGGATTTACTGAGACGAGGTTTTTTTTGTTGATATTTCCAGTCCACTCTGCGGGTTTTTCTCCCATGTCGATCACGACTTCTAGGTCGTTTGCTGTAAGATCATCGAGGAGATCTTTATTGCCGACTAAACTGAGCGAGATTTTCTTGGAAAGGTATCCATCTACCTGCAATCCTTCTACTATTTTTCCTTGAGGGATATTGATAAGACGCATGGGCACGCCGGCAACTGTGCGTGTGGATGTGAGAGAATGATTGACCGAAAACCAAATGAAAATCGCCAGGAGCGTGGAGATGGTTTTTCTTTGCCAGTTATCAACAAAAAGAGTGTGCAGCCATAGCTTCATCTTCCCAGCCACTCCTTCAGAGCAAATGTTCTATTTTTGGGGGCAAGAACAGGAGGAGTAAAGATGCTGCGCACAATCCCTTTAAAACGGTCGATTTTCACCGCACGCGTCATCATACCTTCGCGGGCAATCGAAACCTTCCCTGTCTCCTCAGAAATCACAATGACGAGGGCATCGGTCAGTTGGCTGACGCCCAAGGCCGCACGATGGCGCGTCCCCATGGTGTTTGAAATCTGTCCATCCTCTGCTAGAGGAAAAATGACACGCGCAGCGACCACTGTGCGGTCACGGATAATCGTTGCCCCGTCATGCAAAGGGGTAGAGGGGATGAAAATGGTTTCTAAAAGTTCTGATGAAAAGTGAGCATTTAAGAGAATGCCTTTATTGGCGTACTCTCCAAGAGAGTTCTCTTTTTCCAGAGCAATTAAGCCCCCGGTCCGTTTTTCTGAAAGACGGTAAATCGATGTGGAGAGCTGGTCTAAAAACTTATCGAATTCTGTAATCTCTCGATAGCGCCTCCCTTTAAAACTCAATTTGGAAAGGGCGACCCGGAGTTCCGGTTGAAAAATCACAAGGACAGCAATGACGGCAACGTTCACCACCAAGTACATGATTTTATGCAAAATGGGCAGATTGAACCAGGATGAGGCGGCAAAAATCAACAGAAATGCCCCAAAGCCCAACACAAGATCCATCGAACGGGTATTCCAAAAAAAGGAAAGAAAATAGTTGAGCAGGATCGCAATGATCGCAATTTCTACGAGAGGAGTGAGGGAGTGAATAATATCTTGCACAAACTTCATTGTAAGGATTGAACGGGTTGCTCGCAACGGCAAATTTTACAAAAATTCCCCCATCTTTTAGGGTGAGGACATGGAACTCAATACAGGCATTACTGAAGCGGGTAGGCAGAAGATTTCAGAAGGGCTGCATCAGCTGCTCGCCGATACCTACGCTCTCTACCTCAAAACCCAAAATTTCCACTGGAATGTCGTCGGGTCCGACTTTTTTGCGCTCCACCTTCTCTTCGAAAAGCAGTACGAAGAGATGGCAGGTGCTGTCGACGAGATCGCTGAGCGGATGCGCGCACTGGGCTTCTTTGTCAACGCCTCCTTCTCCGCCTTCAAAAACATGAGCTCCATCCACGACGAGAACCGCGTCCTCAATGCCAAAGAGATGCTCGAACAACTCACCAAAGGCCACGAGGCCGTCTCCCGTCACGGTCGCCACCTCGCCGAAATTGCCGAAAAGGAAAAAGACCAAGCCACCGTCGACCTTTGCGCCCGCCGCCTCGGCTCCCACGAAAAAATGGCCTGGATGCTCCGAAGCCATCTGTAGGGGAAATTCAGAAGTCAGAACTAGAGAATGCAGAACTGAAGAAAATCCCCAATCTCTTCACTTCTGACTTTATTTTGTGGGTCCCTTCTCGCGTCGTGTCGCAGTGCCAATTTAGGGTGCTTGACGACTTGTTCTAAAAGATTGCCTTCTATAAAATTTTTTCACAAAAAGGAGGGGCATATGTCTTATTTGTCTCATTTGGTCCATGTAAGAGAGTTTAGATTATTTCCTCACGACGGTGGATTTTTGGAACGTCATACACAAGAATACCGAGAGGGGATAATTATTAAGAATATTAACCGCTTAATGTGGGAGCTTCGTCATTGTTTTGAGAGGCACGGAAATGAAGCCTTGCTGCCGCTTGCACAGGCTGTCTCCCACGGTGAAGAATATGAAGGGATGAAATATTCAGATGCAAAACTTGCTATTTTATTAGGGGCTTATATTTATACTTCACAAAAGGCAGGAATAAACCCTTCGGTAGAAGAGATAAATAAGTGTATGCAAGTCTTTGAAGGTGCAAAAAAGAGATACTTTAGTCCATCTTGTTGTCCCTGAAAAAGCAGCTAAAATTGGCTCTGCGAGCAGGCAACGAGAGGAGACCCACAAAATAAAGTCAGAAGTCAGAATGCAGAAGGCAGAAGTAAAGAGAGAAAGGCTTTTCTTTACTTCTGCCTTCTGCATTCTGACTTTCCCTCTCAAGGGGGGGCGGGACGTGAAACGTCAGACCCCCGACTTGTGTGAAGGAGGCCCTAACAAAAAATTTTCTTTTTACAAAACAACGCAGTTGTTTTGCAGATACCCCTTGACTGGAACATAAGGTTTTGCTTTAATCTTTATCTCAAAAATAGGTGAGGTATTATGAAAGAACAAGGCCACCCGGCGTATCAGGAAGTGCTGTTTATTGATTCGTCTACGGGGTTTAAATTTATCTGTGGGAGCACTTTGCAACCCAAAGAGCGCGAAGTCTTTGAGGGCAAAGAGTACCCTGTTTTCCGCATGCCTGTATCGTCTTCTTCTCATCCGTTCTTCACAGGGACCAAGCAATTTATTGACTCTGAAGGAAGGGTAGATAAATTCAACAAGCGCTACAGCGCAAAAAAGGTCGAAAAGAAAGCCGAACCGGTGGAAGAAGAGAAAAAGAAAAAGACTCCTGTTAAGAAGGTGAAGAAAACCACGTAAGATAATGCTAGAGCGCGTACAAAAATTGTTAGAGCGCCTAGCTCAAGTCGAAGACCTTCTGGGCCAAAGTGCCATTTTGGCCGATCAAAAACAGTACCGCGCGCTCACACAAGAGCATGCGTATCTTTCCGAGGTGCAGCAAGCAGCTTTTGCCTGTGAGAAACTCGAAAAGCAGCTTGAAGAGAGCCGTCATCTTGCAAAAGAAGAAAAAGATCCGAGCTTTCTAGAAATCATCCGCGAAGAAATCGCAACGCTTGAGACGCGCCTCCACGAAGCAAAAAAACGCCTTGAAACCCTTCTTGTTCCTCCAGATCCACGCGACAGCCGCAATATCATTGTGGAGCTCCGTGCAGGGACGGGTGGAGACGAAGCTGCTTTATTTGTCGGCGACTGCGCCCGCATGTATAAAGCTTATGCAGACACAAAAGGCTGGCGTCATGAACTTCTCTCGTGCACTCCTTCAGAAAGAGGGGGGTACAAGGAGTACATTATGACCCTTTCGGGCCCCAACGTTTTTCGCTTGATGCAGTACGAAGCAGGAACCCACCGTGTCCAGCGCGTGCCGGAGACAGAAGCGCAAGGACGCGTCCATACTTCTGCCATCACTGTGGCCATTTTGCTGGAACCCGATGAGGAAGAAAAAATCCACCTCGATGAAAGAGACTTGAAAATTGATACGTACCGCGCGTCCGGCGCAGGTGGCCAGCACGTGAATACGACAGATTCAGCGGTGCGCATCACACACATCCCCACAGGAACAGTTGTCTACTGCCAAGAAGAAAGAAGCCAACACAAAAATAAAGACAAGGCCATGCGCCTGCTTTCTGCAAAAATTGCAGAAGAAAAAAGACGCAAAGCTGAACAAGAGATGGCGTCTTTGCGCTCGACGCAAGTCGGTAGTGGTGATCGTTCGGAGCGCATCCGGACCTACAATTTTCCGCAAAACCGCATCACAGACCACCGGATCGACATGACACTTTATAAACTCGATCGTGTCATGGAAGGAGAACTCGACGAGATCACGCAAGCCTTGGTTGCACATTTCTATCAACAAGCACTTGAAGGTTCAGCGTGAAAACAGTTAAAGAAGTGATTGCGCTTTCGACGGAATATCTAGAGAAATTGGGTCTTACAAGTCCACGTTTGCACGCAGAGGAAGTTTTAGCTGCAACGCTTTTGTGCAAACGTCTGGATCTCTACATGCACTATGATCGACCTCTGCAAGAAAGTGAGCTTATGCTCTGCCGCGAAAGGCTGAAACGCCGGGGGAGGCACGAACCTTTAGAATACATCGTAGGATCTACGGAATTTTTCGGCTGCTGCTTGGAGTTGACTCAAGATGTCCTCATCCCGCGGCAAGAGACAGAAATTCTTTTATCCAAAGCGCTTGAAAAACTCCGTGCTGTAAATTTGGAAGGAAAAACCGCTTGGGATCTGTGCACAGGTTCTGGGTGCCTCGCCCTAGGATTAAAAAAAGCTCTACCTGGGCTTGATGTTGTGGCTTCCGATTTATCCCATCGAGCTCTAGAAGTAGCCAAAAAAAATGCCCGCAAAAATGCGGTTGAGATTACTTTCCTGCACGGAGATCTTTTTCAGCCTTTTTCGGGGAAAAAATGCGATATCATTTTTTGCAATCCTCCCTACGTGAGCGAAAAGGAGTACCCATTCCTAGAAAAAGAGGTGAAAGATTTTGAGCCCAAAGCAGCTCTTGTCTCAGGAGACACGGGCTTAGAATTTTATGAGCGTCTTGCGCGCGAACTTCCGTCCTATCTCCATTCTCCGGCGTATTTATTTTTTGAAATCGGGACGGGCCAAGGGGAGAAAGTAAAAAGTTTTTTTCAGCCTCATTCTAGGTTCACTTATACGGTAGAAAAAGATTGGGCGGGGCATGATCGCTTCTTTTTCCTTGAATTTCAGTGATTTTTTCCTTATTTTGTAGGGAATTTTATGTTGAATACCTTAACAGAAAAGTTTCAAAAACTCTTTTCCTCTATTGCGGGCAAAAAAAAGCTCACGGAAGAGAACATCTCTGATGCGGTTCGAGAAGTCAGGCTTGCTCTTCTTGATGCCGATGTCAATTATGCCATCGCTTCCCAATTTGTGAAGCGCGTCAAAGAAAAAGCTCTTGGGGAAGAAGTGTTGAAGTCGGTCTCATCTGATGAGCAGTTCATCAAAATTATTCATGATGAGCTTGTTGCTTTGATGGGAACAGAGGAAGCAAGCCTTGATCTC
>CAZLDZ010000058.1:0-7537 GCA_964558435.1 uncultured bacterium | reverse complement strand
GGGCCAGCGGGGGGTCGGGACACGTAGTGCCAGACCCCCGACTTGTGTGAAGGGAAGCGCTTATCAATTCTTAAATAATCTCTTCTGCCCTCTCTATTTTTTTAGAAAAAGTTGTTTGCATGACGATTTTTTTTGACTATAATATCTCGAGAAAGCTACAACAGTCTTTCGAGGAAAAACCAGTGTTGTTAGCTGAGATCCCGAAGTTCTCGGTGCCACAGCTAGCAGAGATAAAACCATAAGGAGAAAGCAAAATGGCAAAAGATAAAAAGTCCAAATTCATGGCGCCGATGAAAGTGAGCGATGAACTCGCAGCTATTGTCGGAAGAGGACCAATGCCACGCACAGAAGTCACAAAAAAGCTTTGGGCTTACATCAAAGCACACAAAAGACAAGACCCAAGCAACAAGCGTAACATTCTTCCAGATGAAAAACTCGCTAAAGTTTTGGGAAATAAAAAGTCTGTCAACATGTTTGAGATGACAAGACTGGTTAGCAAACACCTTTCTTAATTTTTCTCTATGCAGGATGCGGAAACCTTCCGCATCCTGTTTTTTTTCATGAAATACAAACTCACGCTTGCCTATGACGGAACGAACTACGGTGGATGGCAAGTACAACTCAACACCACTTCTGTTCAAGCTATTCTTCAAGATGCGCTCTCGACTGCTTTGCGCACGCCTACCCTTGCAACAGGATCGGGCCGCACAGATGCCGGTGTGCATGCACGCGGCCAAGTTGCCCATTTTGAAGCAAATTCACAAGTGGACACTTACCGCTTGTGTGCCTCGTTAAACGGTCTTTTACCTCACGATATTCGCGTCTTAAGCATCGAAGAGGTAGATGATACTTTCCATGCGCGCTACAGCGCAAAAAGCAAGATTTATCATTACCATCTCCATGTAGGACCTGTGCTTGACCCTTTTAAACGGCTGTATAGCTTGCATGTTCCCATTAAGCTTGATCTAGACAAGATGCGTCAAGCTTGCGCCCTTTTTGTGGGAGAACGCGATTTTGCGTCATACGCAAATGAACCACACACGGATAAACCCAAGCTCGATACCGTCAGGAACATGCTCCGACTGGACGTGATCGATGAGCCTGGAGGTGTGCGCCTGGAATACGAGGCAAATGGCTTCCTCTACAAAATGGCACGCACGATTACGGGAACGCTTCTAGAAGTGGGAAAAAACAAACTGGCTCTTGAAGAAATCGAGGGAATTTTTGCCGCAAAAGACCGAAGAAGTGCAGCCATGGCCGCACCCCCTCATGGTCTATTTTTAGTGCACGTTAATTATTAATAATTCTCATCCATCGGAAATTCTGGTTGATTCGGTGGTCTTTTCGCGAGTCCGTATCCTCCTAATTGCAACCCTCCAGCCATTTTCTTCAATTGCTCATCAGAAAGGTTAGGAAGCTTGCTTGCGATTTCGCGCTCAAGTTTTTTTCTCTGTTCTTGGGCTAATTTCTTGTTTTGTGCCATAAATCCTCCATGTACACAACAAATAATAAATTATAAAAAATTTATTATTATGTCAAACTTTCAAAAGTTTCGAGATGGCGAATTCCGGATGGAAGATTCTGCATTTGAGGATGATAAGAAGGGCAAATTAAAACTGCCTGAGCCCCTGATCCGGCGAGAGCTTGGTACCCGCGTAGAGAATCTTCAAAGCCGATCACTTTGGCGCCAAGGGGCCCATCAGGGCGCCCATACTTACTCATCGCAAGGCGGTAGCACTCAGAATCGGGTTTGGGCTTGCTGTACTGCTCGCGGGTGACCCAATGAGGAATGGATTTGAGCTCGGGCAAGATGCTTTTAATGCATTCGACCTGCTCAAGGGTCGAGTTGGTGACAACACAACGGGCAATATTTGCCTGTTTGAGGGCTTTAAGAAGAGGTTCGACGCCGGGCATAAGGGCGAGCCCGCCTTCCTGCAGAAGACGCATGTAGGCCTGTTTCTTTTCGGCATAAAGCACTTCCCAGCGCGGTTCTTGTTGCTGCAAGGCAGGAAATTCTTTGTAGATTGCCGTTTTTAATCCATCCGCACTCAAATGGGCAGCTGAAAAGAACTGTTCCAGACTCCAGGGAAGTGTGTGCCCACGGGCTTTGCACATGGCTTGATAGGCGGCAAAATGGAGCTCCTCGGTATTGACAAGAAGGCCGTCAAAATCAAAGAGAATGAGATCGTACTCATGGATCCACTTAAACATCAGACTAGCGTAACCTTCTTGACCTTTTGTGTCGCGAGGCGAATTCCGCGGGCCTGAACATTTTTGATGGCCACTTCTTTTAGGGCAAACACAAGGTGCTTCACTTTCTGGCGAGGTTTCGGGGCAAAGCGCAGCTCAACGGACGTTTCTGGACGCCAAGAGAAGTGGACAAGTTCTGTGTTTTCATCGAGGTATGTGTAGGTTTTATCGAGAATGAATTTATCGACGACAAAACGTTTGGCCCATACCTGCTGGCTCTCTTTGTGTTTGTAGACAACAGTCATCACCGTTTTTTTATCCGCAATGGTGACGTGCGCACTATTTTCGAAAAACTGCTTCTCGGGAATTTGCGTGATCTTATAAGTGCCGTCGCGGAAAAAGACGAGGAGTTTATCAAAGTTGGTGCAGGACATTTTTACTTTTCCTGAAACTTTGGTGCCCACAAATCCACTTTCCGGATCAAAGCCTACGGTGATTTCCTTGGTTTCAATGGCACGGCGGTCGATCTCTTCGATCGCTTTAATGCGCGTTTTTCGGGGATAGTTTGCACCATATTTCTGGATCAGTTTTTTGAGATAGCCAATCGCCACTTTTTTGACATTTTTTAGATCTTTTTCAACCTGCTGTAAGTTCTCTTGTAAAAGACCGATCTCTTCGCGGTTTTTATCGATGTCAAATTGGGAAATGCGTCTGATCGGGATTTGGAGCAGTTTTTCCCGGTCTTCATGCTGGGGAATCCGGAGCAATTTTTTATGGAAAGGCTTGAGCGCTACATCGAGTGCATCATGGATGCCTTCTAATGTTTTGATTGTTTCAATCTTTTTATAAAGACGGTTTTCAATGAAAATTCTCTCGAGAGTTTTATAGAAGATCTTTTCTAAAAGACGCTCTTTTTCGATTTCGAGTTCCCGCTTTAAAAAGGAAACGAGTTTTTGGGCATTGTAGATGAGAATCTCATTGACATCTGTTTCCCAAGGCATCCCCTCTTTGATCGCGATGATCTGGGAGTTTAGCGCCACCTCACACTCGGTGAACCCGTAAAGAGCATCCAAAATCTCTTCGGCATACTGTCCTCTTGGGAGCTTGATTTCAATTTCTACTTTATCGGCTGTGTAATCATTGATCGCTTCGATCTTAATTTTGCCCTTTTTGGCCGCTTCATCAATCGAACGGATCAGGCCTTCCGTCGTGGTTCCGTAGCAAATTTCACGGATGACAAGAGTTTTAGGATCTTTAATCTCAATTTTTGCGCGCAGCTTAACTTTTCCTTTCCCCTTGTCATACTGACTCTTGTCCATGATTCCGCCCGTCGGAAAGTCGGGGAAAATCTTGAAATCGCGTCCCTCAAGGTAGGCAATTTCTGCTTCGAGAAGCTCTGTGAAATTATGGGGAAGAATTTGCGTGGCCATACCGACGGCAATCCCATCGGCGCCCTGCATCAGAAGAAGCGGGATTTTGGCAGGAAGGGTGACAGGTTCGGCATTTCTTCCATCGTAAGAAGGAACTTTTTCTGTGATGTCGGGATTGAAGAGCGTTTCGCGCGCAAGAGGAGAAAGGCGCGTTTCAATGTAGCGTGCAGCAGCTGAGGGATCCCCCGTTAAAATATTGCCGAAATTCCCCTGCTTGTCGAGCAGAAATCCCTTGCTGGCAAGGTTGACAAGCGCTTCGTAAATCGGCGCATCCCCGTGCGGGTGCAGCTGCATTGTCTGCCCCACGATATTGGCAACTTTGTGAAGCTTCTCATCATTTTGCCGCCATAACGTTTCCAGAATACGTCTCTGTACAGGTTTGAGCCCATCCTCGACATTGGGAATCGCGCGGTCGAGAATCACATACGAAGCATATTTGATGAAGTGGTCCTTCATCTGTTCTTTTAAATCATGCATCTTGTGCTAAATTCTCCATAATAAAATTTTTTCTATTTGGAGTATTCTTTCCCATATAGAATTCGAGTGTTGGCTTCACATCTGATAAGTTTTGGATCACAACGGGCACGAGACGAATATCTTTGGCAATGAATTGCTTAAACTCGTCAGGTGAAATCTCGCCGAGTCCCTTAAAGCGGGTCACTTCCACACCCTTTTTGAGAGTGTCCATTGCCTGCACTTTTTCTTCTTCGGAGTAGCAGTACAGGGTTTTTTCCTTATTGCGGACTTTAAAGAGTGGCGTCTCGAGAATATAGAGGTGGCCTTGTAAGACAAGCCCCTCGAAGTAGGTCAAAAAGAAGGTGATCAGAAGATTGCGGATGTGCATGCCATCGATGTCGGCATCGGTTGCTAAAACCACCTTGCTGTAACGGAGGTTAGAAATATCCTCCTCGATATTGAGAGCGGACATGAGGTTGTACATCTCTTCGTTTTTGTAGAGCTGCTCGAGCTTCATCCCATGCACGTTGAGCGGTTTTCCGCGCAAAGAAAAGACCGCTTGCGTCAGCGGATCACGCGTCATGACAATCGATGCAGACGCCGATTCCCCTTCTGTTAAAAAGATCATCGATTCTGCCCCTTCTTTGGAGCCATCGCCTAAATGGAATTTAGAATCGCGCAGTTTTGGAATCTTGAACGAGATTTTTTTCTGTTTTTCTTTGGCTTCTTTTTTGACTGCCGCAAGCTCTTTGCGCAGCTTCTCATTGAAGAGAATGCGGTCGATGATTTTTTTTGCGACCTCTTCATGACGGTACAGAAGATTTTGCACCGCATCTTTGACTTCTTGAACGATGGGAGCGCGGATCTCACTATTCGAGAGCTTATTTTTCGTCTGCGATTCAAAGACAGGGTCTTTCATTTTAACGAGTCCAGCAGCCAACTTCCCTTCACGCACATCGATCCCTTGGAAATTCTTTTTTGCGTATTCATTAATTCCCTTCAAAACCCCTTCGCGAAAAGCTGAAAGGTGGGTTCCGCCGTCTTGTGTATATTGGCCATTAACGAACGAGAAATGGGTCTCGCCATAACTCGATGTGTGCAAGAACGAAAATTCAAGATTTTTTCCACGGAAATGGAGCGGCTCATACAAACGGTCTTCTTTGACTTCCGCATTAATCAAATCTAAAAGACCGTTTTGAGAGCGAATCATCTCCTTGTTAAAAACAAGAGTAAGACCCGTGTTTAAATAGGCGTAATGCCAGAGGCGTTTAAAAATGAATTCCTTTTGGAAGGAAAACTTTTTGAAAATCTCCCGATCAGGAATGAATTCGATGTAGGTTCCATTCGGCTCATCTGTTTTTCCCTTCTTTTTTTCTAAAAGAATTCCCTTGGAAAAACGGGCCGAAACATATTCTTTGTCGCGCACACTTTTGACAAGAAAATGCGCAGAAAGCGCATTGACCGCTTTTGTTCCCACACCATTCAAACCCACCGAAAATTGAAACACATCATCATTGTATTTTGCGCCCGTATTGATCTGGCTCACGCATTCGATGACCTTTCCAAGAGGAATTCCCCTTCCGTAATCGCGCACAGAAACCATCGAATTTTTTTCATCTAAGGCGATTTCGATTTTGGTGCCCTGCTGCATGATGAACTCATCGACCGCATTATCGATCACCTCTTTGAGCATGATGTAAATGCCGTCATCCGGATGCGAACCATCCCCCAAACGCCCGATGTACATGCCCGAACGCAGGCGGATATGGGCAAGAGCGTCTAAAGATAAAACTGTGCTTTCGTCGTATTTTTTTGCCATGTTCGTCTATTCTACCATATTCTTGATTGTTTGTTTTTAATAAATAATTTTTATATAAGAAATATGTAATATGTTAACAATAAATGAGTTAAGTAAAAAATTACATACCTATCCAGCTCTCTTCCTAGGCTGTTTTTTGCTGCTTTCAGCTGCATCCGCTCTTTTCCCTCACTGGGCTTACTGTTTTGGTATTGTGACTTTGGCGGCCCTTTTTGTGAGTGCGCGCGCCTGGAAACTGGGTCTTTGTTTCCTGTGTTTGTCCGGACTTTTTTACGGGTACCTAGCTCTTAAAACCCCCAACATCCATTTACCTAAACCCGTGCAGGGAAAAGGGGTTTTTGCCATCGACAATTTAAAAATCGTCCACTCCCCCTTCAATAGTTCGTATTTATACAAAGGGATTTTGTCTTTTGAAACCAGGGATGGAAAAAAACTGCCAAAAATTCCGTGTGCCATTTTCCTCGCTATCGAAAAAGAAAGAATCAATGCGGACCGCGCTTATTTGATCGAGGGCACACTCCAGCAAAAAGACCGTTATAGCTTCCGCCTGAAACCGACAAAAAACCTTCTGTGGAAAGAGATCGACAAGACGTTTAGCTGGGCAGAGTGGCGCTTTCAAGCCAAAGAAAAGGTGCGGCTGTGGATCCATAAAATCATTAAAAACACCCGTGTCGCTACTTTTTTTACAGCTCTTCTGACCGGAGATATCGACGACCGTCTGCTTGCGCTGGAGTTTTCCAGGATTGGCTTGCAGCATATTTTGTGCATTTCGGGATTCCATTTTGCCCTTTTTGCTGCGTTTTGTGGACTTGTGCTACGCCTCTTTTTGCCCCTCCGTGGAACTGCCTGTGCACTTTTTTTCCTGATGAGCTTTTATTTTTTCTTCGTCGGTGACGCCCCTTCGGTCATGCGGGCATGGATTTCGATTTCAATGTATTTACTAGGGCGGATTTTGAAATTACACTGCCCCGCTCTCAATGCGCTCGGCATCGCTCTTGCAATCGAAGTTCTTTACAACCCGCTCTGTGTCTCGTCTGTTGGCTTTCAATTGAGCTTTCTGTGCACGTGGGCCATTCTTGCGCTCTATCCCCTCACCAGCTTTTGGCTAAAACGGGCCTTTCCGCAGAGAACCCTTAAAGATGTACTTCAAATGCACTCTGTAGAGCAGCATGGCTACCTTTTTTCTGCATTCATCCGCGAAGCACTTGCCGTGAATGCAGCCGTTCACCTCGCCTCATTTTTCGTGATCCTGTTTCTCTTCCATAAATTTCCCCTGCATAGCGTCATTTACAACCTCTTTTTCCCCTTTTTTTTCAGCCTGTCGATGCTCGTATTTTTATGCGGAGTCGTTCTTGTGCCCTTCCAAGCTTTGATTCATAAGCTCAATACCCTCTTTACATCTGCGCTTCTTGAAACAGCTGCCCATCCCCTTCCCATCCTGGAATACTATCTGCGCATAAAATCCTTCCCCTTCCCCCTTTTAATGGTAATTCTTTCTTTGATTTTTTTGGCTGGAACATTGACGAAAACCGAGACTATAGAGTACAAATGAGACCCTTTAAGGCCCTTTGGCGATCGTAGCTCAGGTGGTTAGAGCGTTGGATTGTGGATCCAAATGTCGCGGGTTCGAGTCCCGTCGATC
>CAZLDZ010000057.1:0-7585 GCA_964558435.1 uncultured bacterium | reverse complement strand
GGACTGCCAGTGGAAGAAACGTCGGACATAAAATCGGCTCCTTACCTTGAGTATAACCTAAAGATCAGAAATTGGAAAGGTCATTCTGATTTAAGAAGAAGCGCTTTATCTTTGCCCATGAAGGCGTTCACCCCTCGTGCCACAATGCGGATCGCATCGATATCAAGACCCGAATCGGTTTCGTCAAGTACAGCAAGCCGTGGATTTAAAAGACGCATTTGCAAAATCTCATTCCGCTTCTTTTCTCCTCCAGAAAACCCCTCATTTAAAGAGCGGTCCATAAACTCCTTTTTCATGCCAAGCGCTACCATTTCTTCTTCAAGCGCGAGGAGAAATTCTTCTTTTGTGCGCGCAGGCTCTTGCCTTGCTTTTCGATGGGAAGAATCTGCAGCATGCAAAAATTCGGCATTGCTAATTCCGGGAATTTCTAAGGGGTACTGAAAACTCATGAAGAGGCCCAGATGTGCCCGCTCCTCTGGAGCTTTCTGCAAAAGATCTTCTCCCTCAAACTGGATCTCCCCTGATACAACCTCATAGGAAGGATCACCGGCCAAGACTTTTGCAAGGGAGGATTTTCCCGCCCCATTGGGACCCATAATGACATGGATTTCTCCAGAGTTAATTTCTAAACTTAAATTAGAAACCACAACTTTATCTTCAATTTTAACTACTAAATCTTTTATTTTTAACATTTTAACCTACAGAGTTCTCTAATTTTAAAGTGAGGAGTTTTTGGGCTTCGACAGCAAATTCTAAAGGGAGCTCTTGGATCACTTTTTTAATAAAGCCGCTCACGATCATACTGATCGCCTCTTCACGCGACAGTCCGCGCGATTGTAAATAAAATAGCTGCTGTTCGTTCATCTTCGATGTGGAGGCTTCGTGCTCGATTTGCGCTGTAGCATGCGCCGATTCAATGTAGGGAAACGTATTTGCAGAACACTGAGCTCCCACCAGCATCGAATCGCACTGGGTATAATTGCGCGCTCCTTCTGCCTTGGGTCCCATTTTGACCAGACCCCGATAAGTGTTATGAGAAAAATCTGCAGAGATGCCTTTGGAGACAATATTCGAACGGGTTCGCTTCCCGATATGGAACATTTTAGTTCCCGTGTCTGCTTGCATTTTTCCAGTTGTGAGGGCAACTGAATAAAATTCGCCGACAGATTCATCTCCTTGCAAGATGCAACTCGGATATTTCCACGTGATGGCAGCTCCAGCTTCAACTTGGGTCCAAGAGATTTTCGAACGAAAACCCGCGCATTTACCCCGTTTTGTCACGAAGTTGAAAATGCCACCGGCTCCCGTTTTAGGATTGCCTGCATACCAGTTCTGCACAGTCGAATATTTAATTTCTGCGCGATCAAGCGCGATCAATTCCACAACAGCTGCATGTAGCTGATTGTTGTCATACGCGGGTGCGGTGCACCCTTCCAAATAACTCACTTTGGAATCTTCCTCTGCGATGATCAGCGTGCGCTCAAATTGGCCCGTTTCCTTGTCATTGATACGGAAATATGTGGAGAGCTCCATCGGACAGTGCACACCTTTGGGAATATAGACAAAAGAACCATCGGAGAAAACGGCCGAGTTCAACGCGGCAAAAAAATTGTCACCAATCGGCACAACACTCCCCAGATATTTCTCGATGAGTTCGGGAAATTTGTGCACCGCCTCTGAGATCGAGCATAGAACAACTCCTGCCTCTTTGAGCTTATTCTGAAACGTCGTGCCGAGCGAAACCGAATCAAAGACAAGATCCACGGCGACATTGGTAAGACGCTTTTGCTCATCTAAAGGGATCCCTAACTTTTCAAAGGTTTTGAGAAGTTCGGGGTCCACCTCATCCAGGCTTGAAAGTTTCTGTTTGCGCTTAGGCGCAGAATAATAACGAATATTTTGGTAGTCGATCGGAGAATAGGAGAGATTGCCCCACTTGGGCTCTTTCATCTCCTGCCATCGGGCGTACGCTTTTAGACGAAAATCCAAAAGAAAAGAAGGCTCCTCCTTCTTTGCGGAAAGGGCGCGAATGGTCTCTTCATTTAAGCCTTTCGGAAAACTTTCCGTCTCGATTTCCGTGACGAAACCGTATTTGTACTCCGAACGCTCTTGGATCAATTCTTCTGTACTCATATTACGAAGAAATTATAGAGGAAAGCCTCTTTTCTGCCACTGAAAGGTGTTCGGGAAGGTCAATGCCGAAGGGTTCTTCAAAAGTTTCGTGAACTTTTATCTTAAGTCCATGATACAGAAAGCGTAACTGCTCAAGCTGTTCTGCCTGTTCCAGCGCACACGGCTCCAAAGAAGAAATTTTTTGAAGGGCCGCATCCGAAAAAGCGTATAAACCCACATGTTTATAATATTCTTTATCAGAAACATTACGATAGTGGGGGATGGGTGCTCTAGAAAAATAGAGGGCTTCGCCTTTAGCATTACACACTACTTTGGCAATATGTGTACTTGTAATTTCTTCAGGCTTTAGTATTTTTTTCTTTAAAGTCCACACATCCGCATCGTTCCTAGAACATGTTTGGAGAAGATCTTGGATCATCTGCTCATTGACAAAAGGCTCATCTCCCTGCCAGTTGACCCAGACATCGGCATGCACTTTTTTTTGCATGCGCACCTCAACGAGACGATCCGTGCCACTTAAGCACGCTGCATTTGTCATGAAGGCGCGTCCCCCAAAACCTGTCACAACTTCGGCAACTTCTGTGGAGTCTACAGCGATGGCCACCTCGGAAAAAAGCGGAACAGAAAGCGCAGATTCCCACACCCATTGAATCAAGGGTTTTCCGAATAGGGGTGCAAGCATTTTTTGCGGAAAACGGGTGGATTTTAGTCGTGCAGGGATGATGCAAGCTATACGCATATATTTTCCTCAGCAAGGTACCAGGCCACAGTTTTTTTCAGACCTTCCTTTAAAGAGTGTCTGGGAGTCCAACCCACCTCTTTCTGGATTTTGGAAATATCCAGCGCATAGCGGAAATCGTGTCCTGGTCGATCAGGAACAAACGCGATGCGTTTTTGCAAGCTTTGTAAATCTTCTCCTGACTGCATAGCTATTTCTTCGAGTAAGAGATGGAGAAGATCGAGATTTTTTTTCTCACTTTTGCCGCCGATATTGTACGTTTCTGTGCGTTTTCCTTTTTCTAAAATGGCACAAACCGCTTCGGCATGGTCTTCGACAAAGAGCCAGTCGCGTACATTCTCCCCTTTCCCGTAAACAGGAAGAGGCTCTCCCTTTAAACACGTGGTGATCATGCGGGGAATGAATTTTTCCGGATTTTGGCAAGGACCGTAGTTGTTGCTGCTGTGAGAAAGTGTCACAGAAAGATCAAACGTGTGGGCAAAGCTCAATACAAAATGATCAGAGGCGGCTTTTGAAGCCGAATACGGAGAATTGGGATGGTACGGTGTGTCTTCAGTAAAAAGCCCGGTTAGTCCAAGGGAACCAAACACCTCATCCGTGGAGATGTGGTGAAAATGCATCTTCGGCTGGCTTTTTAAAACTTGTAGAAGGGAAAACGTCCCTTCCACATTTGTTGTTAAAAAAGAACGGGGATCTGTGATGCTCCGATCGACATGTGTTTCCGCGGCAAAATGCACAATCGCATCGATTTTTTCTTCGTCGCATAGCCTGCGCACAAGCTCCTCATCGCGGATATCCCCTTGAACAAACTGGTAGCGAGAAGAAGCTTCACACCCAGTCAGATTTTTCAGATTGGCCGCGTACGTCAGAAGATCGAAATTGATCACAGCACAAGAAGTCTTAGCAAGAAGGTGCCGGATGAAACACGACCCCATAAATCCCGCTCCACCTGTGACAAGAAGCCGTTTAAAGTTCACAAAAAATCTCCTCCCACCCTTCTTGCCAGTTGCGGATAGGTAGCCATGTTTCCACTTTTTTTGTCGAAAGCACCCCATTTTCTGGACGCTTGATAGATGTTGCGTTGTGTGTGACGGCAACGATTTCCGTACATGCCAAGGCCAGTTTTTTTTCCCGCGCAACCTGTTGAATGCTGCAAGCAATGTCATAAGGAGACACAGCTCCGTGATTCGCAAAATGAAAAATGCCCTGTTTATCCAAGAAGTGGAATAAAGCTTCAGCAAGATCATTGACCGATGTCGGACGTCCGACTAAGTTGCTGGGCGCCGAAATTGTCTTTTCTGTTTTCATGCGCTCAAGAACGGATGAGATAAAGTTTTTTCCCCCTTTTCCAAACACCCAAGAGGTGCGGATGATGCACGCTTCAGGAAAAACAGCAAGAATGCGCTTTTCTCCTTCCCATTTGCTGGCGCCGTACATATTTTCGGGGTTTGCACCATCTTCTTCTTCATAGGGACAGTCTTTTGTCCCATCGAAGATGAAATTAGTAGAGACGTGGATCAATTTAAGACCGTATGTCTTGGCAACCTTTGCCAAATTTTCAGGACCTTTGCCATTAATTAAAAAAGCTTTTTCTTTCTCCTGCTCCGCACGATCGACAGCGGTGTAGGCTGCACAATTGATAATGTGGGTGTACCCGCCCTGTTGTGCATGGTTGAGAACAGCTGCTTCATCGGCGATATCGACGTGAGCGCGCCCTGTAGGGGTACAAGCAATGCCTCTTTTTTTGCACAGGGCCGCAAGGCACGATCCCAGCATGCCTTCGCCCCCTGTAATCCACAGCTTCATACCACCTCACATAGTAACGGCGCAGATCGATCCCTTTCAGACAGAATCGGCGCTGGCTCCGGCCACTGGATTCCTACAGACGAGTCGTCAAAACGAAACGTTTTTTCTTCCTGCGCATTGTAAAGCGTGCTGACCTTGTACAAGACATGCGCCTCGGGGCTGACCACACAAAACCCGTGCCCGAATCCCACCGGCACAAAAAGCTGTTCATGGGATTGGTCGTCGAGATAGACCCCCTCCCACTGACCAAAGGTCGGTGAGTCTTTGCGGATGTCGACAATGACATCAAAAATTTTTCCTACCACTACGCGCACAAGCTTCGCCTGCCCTGGAGCTCTTTGGAAATGTATCCCCCGGATCGTCCCTTTTTTTGAAAAAGAGTGGTTGTCCTGAACAAAAACAGCAGAAATTCCATGCGGCGTGTACAGGGGCTCACGGTAGCTCTCTAAAAAAAATCCTCTTTCATCCTGAAAAACACGCGGACGGATGAGTTTGGGACCGACTAACTTGAGTTCTTGAATGGTTAACATTACTTCGAGGATAGTCCTCTTGCCTTTTTTCCTTCAAAGCCTTATTTTTGACTCTTTAATTTTGTAAAAAAGGGAAATTTTATGCATTTATCAAAACCTTCAGGGCATCTATTCGGGGGGGCTCTTTTAATTGCAGGAACAACCATCGGCGTTGGGATGCTTGCGCTTCCCGTCGCGACGGGCCCTGCCGGGTTTTTTCCTTCCATAGCGATCTATTTCCTCACCTGGTTTTACATGCTCTGCACAGGGTTGCTCATGCTGGAAGTGTGCACCTGGATGCCACCCGGCTCTAATTTAATCACAATGGCAAGCCGCCTTCTCGGAAAAACGGGTCAAGCCACCTGCTGGATCGTCTACTTATTTCTTTTTGTGACCGTCATGATCGCTCACGTCGCCGGAGGGGGGAATGTCTTAAATGAACTTTTGGGCAAAACACTTCCCGATTGGGCCGCCATGGTCCTTTATGTCGTCGCCTTTTCACCCATCGTTTACTTGGGCGCGCGCTCTGTCGATCGCTTGAACCTCTGTCTGATGGCAGGAGTGATCGGCTCCTATCTCCTCTTCGTTTTTGTTTCTTATAACCACGTCAACATTAGCCTTCTTTCTTATGCGAACTGGTCCAAGGCTTGGCTCGCCCTTCCCATTCTTTTTACAGCCTTCACCTACCAGGTCATCATTCCCACTTTGATGAACTACATGGAGAGAAATGTTAAAAAAGTCAGGCTTGCCATCATCTGCGGAACAACGATTCCCCTCCTGGTCTATCTCGTGTGGGAATTCCTCATTCTCGGGATTGTGCCCATTGAAGGACCTGGCGGTCTTATCGAAGCAAAAGAGCTCGGTCATAACGCCGTCATGCCCCTTAAAAATCTCGTAGGCAACGCAGCTCTTTTTGGCATCGGCAAATTTTTTGCCTTTTTCACGTTGACAACCTCCTACGTTGCCCTGGCTCTTGCCTTCCTCGACTTCCTCGCCGATGGACTGCGCATGGAAAAAAAAGGGTTAAAGAAAGTTTTTCTTTGCCTCTTGATCTTCGTGCCTCCAACGCTCATTTCGTTGACCTACCCCGATATTTTCTTGAAAGCCCTAAGCTATGCAGGAGGCATTAGCTGCGCCGTGCTTTTTGGCCTTTTCCCTCCTCTCATGGCGTGGATCGGACGCTACAAAAAGAAATTGGGAGAAACCAAAAACGAACTGGTCCCGGGCGGACGCCTCTTTTTGTCGCTGCTCATCCTTTTCGTTGTTTTTGAGTTGGGCATCGAAATCGTGCAGGAGTTCTTGCAATTTTGAAGAAAGTTCTTCTAGTTTGCTTTTTGACGACTCTTGCCTTTTGCAAAGAAGGGGTCTCCCCTGAGGTTGCTGAGCCCCTCTCTGAGCAGCCGTGGACAGCCGGCACTTTGCTCGCGCCCCTGCTCACCGCAATACCTCCAGGCTATCTCAATATTCAACCCTATGCCTTCATCATCGATATTTTTGGCGCCTATGACAACCACTGGCACCGCCACTCCATCCCCGATATTTTCTACATCAACCCTCTATTCTTTTTTTCTGCAGGGATCGTCAAAAATGTCGACGTCCAAATCTACCCCCAAGCTTTTTACACACGCAGGCAAGGGAAGGCATCGTTAAAATTCGGCGACCTAAATGCAGGCTTTGACTTCCAACTCTTAACTGAAGGGCCCGATAACAAAATCCCCACAGCAACCCTCTTTCTCGTCGAAACTTTTCCAACAGGAAAATACCAACATCTCAATCCCGACAAAAACGGAACTGACGCCGCAGGCAATGGTTCTTTCACAACCAACGCAGGCATCACCTTTTCACGCCTCTTTCACATCACAGGAAAACACTTTGTCTACCCCTACCTAAGCCTGCAATATTCTGTTCCTTCCCATGTCCACGTCAAAGAGTTCAATTCTTATGGAGGCGGCTTTGGAACCAACGGAACGATCCGTCCCGGTAACATTTTTAGCCTCCTCTTTGGAGGCGAACTCACCCTAAGCCAAAATTGGGTCTTTGCGCTCGACGTCGTGAACACCTTTGGTGCCAAAACAACCTTTTCAGGAAAGCGCGGAATCGATGAACTTGGAAAGAGAGCCACTCTCGGCGGCCCCGCATTTATTCAAATCAGTCTTGCGCCTGGCCTCGAGTACAACTTTAGCGATGAGTTCGCGATTCTCAGCAGCGCCTGGTTCACCGTCGCAGGCAAAAACGCCCACCAATTTGCCGGCGCCATCCTCTCACTTTACTGGTATTTTCCGGTTTATTAAACGTGTTGCTCCGCGCACACCAAAAAGGAAACATGATAGTCAGGATGAGCATGATGAGACCGTTGCATAAATCATGCTTATCAGGAAAAACCCCGAAGAAAAATAAC
>CAZLDZ010000056.1:0-7605 GCA_964558435.1 uncultured bacterium | reverse complement strand
GTGCGCGCTTGGAGATTTTTTCTCTGAGAACATAGGGATCGAGATCGATATCTTTACCCCAGCATATCGTATCGGTTTTGGGGTCTACACGGACTTGGTTGAAAAACTCCACAGATTCCCATGCGGCAAAAACTACTTGTCCAACAAGGTGACTTAAATCAACGTTGCCTTCCAGTCCGTCATCGAAGCGAATCCAAACCCGATAATTGGGTAAAGCTTTGCATGAAATGATTTTTGCTCTTTTAAATTCCATAACTCCAGATTTATGAAAAAATCGGGCACATGATAGACAGGATAGGCATGATACACATGATAAAAAAGAATGTGAAACAATAAAATCTATCATGCGTATCGTGCATATCTTTCTCATCATGTTTATTGTTAGAAGAAAGTTGTCTCGGGATCAATGTCGATCAGGGTGCGCACTTTTGAAGATTTGATGGCCTGCGCCACATGCTGTAATTTGTGAGAGAGGAGCGCTCTTTGGGTGCCTTTTATGAGGAACTGGAAGCGAAATTTGCCGTAGGCTTTGGGATGGCCGCACGGGATGACGGGAAGGATGTGGAAGGCGGGGGGAAGTTCTTGGATGAGCGCATGACGAAACCGTTCGGCTATGTTTTTTGCGTCGTGTGCGTCTTCTGCGGAAAATACGACTTTTGCTAGGTGGAGAAATGGGGGGAAGCCGAAGGCTTTACGATTTTCGAGTTCTTCGTGGAAAAAGGATTCAAATTGCTCTTGGGCGGCGCGCTGGATGGTTCCATGTTCGGGCATGTGGGTTTGGATGATGACTGCGCCGGCAAATTCGGCGCGTCCTGCTCGTCCTGCGACCTGGGTGATGAGCTGAAAGGTTTTTTCCTGCGCGCGAAAATCGGGGATGCCAAGGGAGCTGTCGGCATTGAGGACACCGACGAGGGTGACTGAAGGGAGGTGGAGGCCTTTTGCGACCATTTGTGTGCCGATGAGCACATCGGCTTTTCCGGCTCGGAAAAGGCGAAAAATCTGCTCGTGGCTCCCTTTGTGGCGGGTGGTGTCGGCATCGAGTCTCAACGTGCGCAGATCGGAAATGATAGCATGTAGCGAGCGCTCGACGAGTTCGGTTCCTGCTCCTTTGTATTTTAATGTGTCTTGACTGTGGCATTTGGGACAGATGCGCCACGAAGGGGTTCTGAAGTCGCAGAGGTGGCAGGAAAGTATTTTTTCGTTGAGGTGGTAGGTGAGGGAGAGATCGCAGTGGGGGCATTTGGCGACGTGGGCGCATGTTTTACAGAGACACGAGGTGTGGTACCCGCGGCGGTTGAGAAGAAGAATGGTCTGCTCGCCGAGAGTTTTGCGTTTTTTGATCCCCTCGATAAGAGGCTCTGAAAAGAGGGTGAATCCGCGCGCTTTTGTAAACTCTTTTTTCATATCGATGATGGTGACATGCGTCTCATTGCGTGTGAGCAGGCGGCTTAGGGAAAATTTATTGAAAGTGGCGCGATAAAAACTTTCAAGGCTGGGAGTGGCACTTCCTAAAACAAGCACAGCTTGCTCAAGTTTGGCGCGCACGCAGGCGACATCGCGCGCATGGTAGCAAGGTTGTTCTTCTTGCTGTTTGTAGGCGCTTTCATGCTCTTCATCGAGGATGATCAGTCCTAAATTTTTCACGGGGGCAAATAACGCGGATCTGGCGCCGACAACGATACGAATTTTTCCTGCGTGGATTTCTTGCCAGCAGCTATAGCGCTCTCCATCGCTAAGTCTGTGATGAAAAAGGGCAACTTTTTCTGGAAAGCGTGTGCGGATGCGCTCAAGTGTCTGAGCTGCCAAGAGGATTTCTGGAACAAGAAAAATGACCCCTTTTCCAAGCGCAAGTGCGTGCGCCATCGCTTGAAGATAGACTTCGGTTTTTCCGCTTCCGGTCACGCCATAAAGTAGGTGGGTTGTGCTTTCTTGCGCTTTCTGACTTTGTACGATTTTTTCCAGCGCCTCTTCTTGTTCTGCACGTAAAATTTTGGGTTTTGTGGCAAAAACTTCTTGCAAATCGATGGGGGAGGCTCCGACATCGACAGGAGCTGCATGCAAAATGCCTTTGTTGACAAGCGATTTGTAAGGGCTTGAGGAGACGTCTGCTTTTTCTAAAAGCTCGGACAGAAGCATGCCTTTAGGCTGCAAGAGGAGCACATCGAGAACTTTTGCCTGCTCAGGACTCTTCATGCGCAGCTCTTCGCAGAGCGCAAGAAGCTCGGGGCGCGAAACAAGAGGCGTCACAAACAGAGGGCTCTTTTTTTTTACCGCATTGCGCACAGGCGCAGGAAGCATCCCCTGCATGACTTTAGGAAGGGGCGTGCAGTAGTACTTGGCCATCCATTCTGCAAGTTGCAAAAGACTGGGTGGCAGAAGAGGTGTTTCAGACAAGAGTTTAGAGATGTTTTGTACATTTGCCACAAGAGATGTTTTAGCAAGAGCAAAAACGGTTCCCTTTTTTTCTTTGCCACGCACAGGCACCAAGACGCGCATGCCCGGCTTGCACTCTCCCTGCAAAGACTCTGGAATCCCATAATCTAAGGGTTTATCGATCCCTTGATCGAGGAGGACTTGAGCGATTACTTCTTCAGAATCTGGCATAATTTTTTCCAAAGAGGAGCTTTGTCTTTTTTCATCTCTGGATGCAGAAATAGGAAGGGAACTTTTGATCCGGTCCATGTTTTCAAGTAGGGCTTGAGATGGGCTTCAAAGACGAGGACAAGTTGAAAGGTGTTCGATTCGAAAAGAAGTTTCCAGGTGTTTTCTTTTTCGAAGAGTGCGGCATTGATGATTTTTACGGGAGCCAGATGGGTCTGGATGGCTTTTGCCAAGCTTTTTAAAAATTCAAGCTCTTCTCCAAACGTTAAAATCAGCACAGGCGTATTCAATTGATATTTTTTCCATACAGAAGCGCTCTCTTGTGCCTGCAGATCATCAGGAGGCTCTTTAAAGACGAGATGAGGAAAATGCTGCATGAGAGCTTCTTTCCAAGAACTTTCAGGAACCAAAACCGGTTTGGGAGAATGTTGAGACAAGGGAGGAGAAATGCGCACAGGTGCTTGTTTTGGCTGCTCAGGAAGCTGGGCTAGAATTTTAGGAGCAGGCTGAGCAATAGGTTGTACTTTTTTTTCTGTTTTAGAAAAAAAAGAAGCATCCTCTGCCGAGGCCAGAAGAAATTTTTTCTTTTTGGCCACTTCTTGGGCAAACTCAAGCGTATCTTTAATCAGTTTGTATGTCGAAGAGGGCATTTGCATAACTTTCTGGGTCAAAGGGGAGAAGGTCTTCCATCTTTTCTCCCACTCCCGTCCAGCGTACAGGAATCCCTAGCTGTTTGTAAATGGAAAGGGCGATGCCTCCCTTGGCCGAACCGTCGAGTTTGGTCAAAATGATACCAGAAAGCGGAGTGAAGGTATGAAAAACTTGGGCTTGATCGACCGCATTTTGCCCCGTCGTAGCATCGAGAACAAGAAGAGTTTCGTGAGGAGCATTATCGACGACTTTGGCACAGACATTCTTCATTTTTTCCACTTCGCGCATGAGCTCAGTTTTGTTTTGCAAGCGTCCTGCCGTGTCGATGATCACAAGATCAGAGCCCCGTGCTAGTGCGCTTGTGAGCGCATCAAAGGCAACAGAGGCGGGGTCTCCACCTGGAGCCGATCCTACAAAATCGCACTTTAGGCGCTCGGCCCACATCTTGAGCTGGTCAATCGCAGCCGCACGGAAGGTGTCGCCTGCCGCCAGAAGCACCCGTTTTCCTTTTTCCTGGAAATGGTAAGCAAGTTTTGCAATCGAAGTGGTTTTTCCACTTCCGTTGACCCCCACCACGAGAATCACGCGGGGATTGCCCGTTTTTTCTTCAACCAGGGGGGCTTTCTTTAAAATTTCAAGAGCCCCATCGCGCAGGGCAAGAAGAATATCTTCGCGTGAGGCTTCCCGATTTTTGCGCAGAGTCTGCTTTGTCAAAGAAAGAAATTCCTGCACACACACGGAACCCAAATCGGCCTCATAAAAAATCTCTTCGAGTTCATCTAGCGTTTTCTCATCCCACGGCTTGCTAAACAGCGCGCGGATCCTTCCCCCCAGCAGCGACCGGGTCTTCGCCAGCGCCGCCTTCACTTTCTGAAACATCGTTTTAAGCATATGATGAAGTGTTCTCTGTTTTGAGGGATAGCAGTGACTTTAGTTTAGTTCTCAGTTCACTAATTACAAGGGAACATTCTGGTAGATCGGATACAAGATTGCCAAGCCACTGTTGCCATGTTCTTTTTACAGTCTCCATCATGACAGGGTCGAAGAATGACTCAGCTCCTATAAAATGAACATTTTTAACTCCGCATTTCTTTTGTAATAGTTTAGGGAAATTTTCAAAGTTGAGATCGGGCTCAAACGCGATGAAAATGCGCCATAAATCATAATAGTCTCTTGTACGCGAGCGATTGCGCCCTTCTTCGTGAAGTTTTTTTGTTTTTTGCAAAATAGCGCGTAATTTTTCCAGAATGATCTCTTCTAGAGAATATGCTTGAATTATAGTGTCAATTCTTTCGTCGTATGGATGGATGATCTGCTTTGAAACCGGAGGGAATAGAACTTCTTCTTGCGTTGTGATTTCAATCTTCGCGGAAATTAATGGTTCGCGGTGCCAAGGAAACTGCGCTCTAATCTTGAAAGCTTCCTGTTCAAAAGGATGAGAATTTTTTTCTTCATATTGCTCAACAACCAAACGAGTTTCTGCAAAATCATTCATTTTCCGTTCAGCAATCTTGCAAGCCTCTACTACAGTAGTTAGAAGTTTTTCTTTCTTAGGAATGGATGAAACAACAGAGAAATCCAGATCCTCAGAAAATCGGTAATTCCCAAAGTAGCATTTTTTTAAAGCCGTTCCTCCTTTGAAGATAAGCTTTTCTTTTAGGGAAGGATGTTCGTATAGTCCCGATAAAATCCATGAAAGAAGATAATCCTGTTGAATGGTTTCAAAAGTTAGTCCGTTTTTTTTCCTTTCTCTATCTAACCGATTGCGTAAAGGCATAATAGTCATATATTATCTCGGATTTTCCATTTTGAATTGTAAGATCCGGTTGCAGGGCCATTAGGGTCGAATTTGCTATAACTTGTCATTGGAAGTTTTAGCAGAGGTTCTAAGTATTTTTCCTCTATTTCTAATTTTTCAAGAATTAAACCAAGACGTTTTGCGACCGCTTTCTCGAGTAGTAATGCATATTCGATAATGACCTGAATGCGCATTTTATTTCTCGCCATTTTAAATGCGTGCAGTACTTCACTGAAATCGCCACAGTATTCAGGTGATATAAGTCCATCAAGCAAAGTTTTTTCGAGGTTCGTTATTTGCACTTTCATATCGTCTATCCAGATTGTTTCTATGCCGAAGTAATGTTCCTTCTTTACCTGAATAAAGCGAAATGGAGTACTCGCCAAAGATCTGGGAATGGAAGTTCCGCGTGGAGTGATCGCGAATATCTTATTAGGAGTTTGTTCTGTGATATGATGGTAATGCATCGCTGTCCAATGACTAATTGCGCACGGAATAACAAGAGCCATTGCTACAGCAAAATCGTGAGGAATTGGTCCGAATGCGGCAATGGCATAGACTCCACGTTTAAGGCGCGTTATCCACCCTCCATTTGTCAGATGATGTAAGGCTTCTGAAACATAGGCAGGACGCATCTTTATTTCTAGAGCAGCGGTCTGTGCTTGCTCTGTCGAAAAAATTCTCAATCCTCTATCAGCTAAGTGTCTTAAAAGGTTTATGCCCAACGCTGGGTGCTTCATAATTTTATTGTATTTTGTGTGTCGATATTTTGACAATAGCAAATTATTGACATCCAAAAAACACAAACTATCGAATATAATATCTTGAACATAAGTGCGTTATGCAATTTTTCCAGTGCTACATTTGCTGGTATTAAAAATTGACACTTGTCTTTCGTGCCCGTTTGTTCTTCCTTATTGCGAGAAATCTAATTGTAGCAGATAACGAAAAATATGAATATTCATGAATATCAGGCGAAGGAACTCCTCGCGCGTTATGGGATTCCTATTCCTCCATTTGCAGTGGCAAGTAAAAGTCATGAGGTTGAAAAAGCGATCCGAAAGCTGGGACTGAAGCAGGCGGTCATCAAAATCCAGGTGCATGCGGGAGGACGTGGAAAAGCAGGTGGTGTGAAATTTGCCAAAACGCCTGAAGAGATTTTATCGGTTGCGCTCCATCTCATCGGGATGAAGATGGTCAATAACCAGACGGGAAAAGAAGGGGTCATTGCGCACAAGGTGCTCATTTCGGGGCCTGTGGACATCAAGAAAGAATACTATCTGGGCGCAGTTGTCGATCGCGCCTCTGCACGTGCCATTTTGATTGCGTCTCCTGAAGGCGGCATGGAAATCGAAGAGGTTGCTGCCAAGCACCCCGAAAAAATTCTAAAACTTCCGATTGGACAAGATGGCTCCATGAAGCCTTTCCATCTTTTGCGTCTTGTGAATTTCATGGGGTGGCAAGGGCCCACTAGCGAGACGGGCCGGATGATTGCCGAAGGTGTGGCGCGCGCTTTTATGGAGTGTGATGGTGCGCTTTTAGAAATCAACCCGCTCGTTGAAGATCCTCAGGGGAAGTTGTGGGCACTGGATGCCAAATTTGCCATCGATGACAACGCTCTTTTTCGGCACCCTGAGATTGGCGAGTACTACGACCCTTCTCAGCAGTCCAAAAATGAAGTGATGGCTAAAGAGTTTGATCTTGCTTACATCGCGCTTGATGGAACGATTGGATGCATGGTCAACGGCGCAGGCCTTGCGATGGCTACGATGGATATCATCCACTACTACGGCGGAAAGCCGGCCAACTTTTTGGATGTTGGCGGCGGCGCCTCGAAAGAAAAAGTGGCCGAAGGCTTTAAAATTCTTCTCCTCGATCCGCAAGTCAAAGCCATTTTGGTGAATATTTTTGGGGGGATCATGAATTGCGCAACGCTTGCCGAAGGGATCATCGAAGCGGCACGCGAGCAGTCATTAAAAGTTCCTCTGGTTGTGCGCATGGAAGGAACCCATGTCGAGCAGGGAAAAAAACTTCTGAAAGAATCCAAACTGACGATCATCACCGCAGACACGCTCGAAGAAGCTGCTCAAAAAGCCGTGGAGGCATCAAAATAGATGGCCATCCTTGTCAATAAAAAAACGCGTGTCATTACGCAGGGGATTTCAGGAAAATCGGGACGTTTCCACACGGAGCAGTGTCTTTTGTACGGCTCGCAATTTGTGGGGGGCGTGACGCCCGGAAAAAAAGGACAAGAAGTTCTCGGGCTTCCCGTGTTTGACACAGTCTATGAAGCCAAACAAGCAACCCAGTGTGATGCATCCCTCATTTTTGTGCCGGCGCCGTATGCCGCTGATGCGATTTTAGAAGCAGAAGATGCCCAAATCCCCCTCATCATCTGCATCACGGAAGGGATCCCCGTGCGCGACATGCTGGAGGTTTCGCGCGTCATGAGAAATAGCAAAACAAGCAGGCTCATCGGCCCGAATTGCCCCGGTATCATCAGGCCTGACGAATGCAAAATTGGGATCATGCCCGGCTACATCCACAAACGGGGC
>CAZLDZ010000055.1:0-7707 GCA_964558435.1 uncultured bacterium | reverse complement strand
TTTAAAACAACATTGAGAAAATCTGCGCAGCCTTCTTGCATATTTTCTCAATCTTGTTTTAAATCACTATATCATCCAATTGAAATCCTATTCTTGATTTTTCTCTATAACTTGAGTTATGGAGAATCTCATGCGCCTATACCGAAACAACATGAAGAATCGGGAATTTGACAAGGAGGGCGCCGTGAACTTGAACCAGGCGAAGCCGCAGGCGTTGCAGCCCAACTTGCATAAGTTGGGCGATGCAGGCGGGTTTAAGGGCACTGGCCGTCCGACGCCGTTAAAAACCGATTCTTCACGTTGTTTCGGTATGTTTTCTCTCTTTGTTTTTCTTTTTTTCCAAGCGTGTGTCTCTGTGCCCAAGAGAGACGTGGAAAAAGCGCTGCCACCGCCGGTTTCTCTTGTGCACAGCATCGAAGGCGCTCTTAAAAATCCCGCTTTTCAAGAAGGGGCGTGGCCTGAGGAGAACTGGTGGGAGATTTTTCAAGATCCGCTTCTGTCTTCTTACATCACGACGGCTCTTGCGGACAGCCCCAGGATGCAGCAAGCCGAAGCCAAGGTAGAAGTTGCCAAACAAATCGCTAAAGAAAAGCGCGCTATATTATTTCCTGACTTGAGCTTTAATCCGCAAACCAACTGGCAGCATTGGAGTAAAAATGGCATTTTCCGCAGCTTCGCACCGACTTTTCCCGGAACTTTTAATGATATCAATGTGACGTTTAACTCCTTTTGGGATCTGGATCTTTTTGGAAAAAATAAGCAGCTTTATTATGCAGCCCTGGGAAGATTTCATGCAGAAGAAGCCGAAAAGGCCTCTGTGCGCCTCTTTTTAAGCGCGCTCGTTGCAAAAACTTACTTCGAACTACAAGCGCATCACGAACGCTACACGCTTCTGAAGAAAACAAAAGAAAAACGCCAAACTTTGCTGGGTCTTAGAGAAGCTAGACGCAAAGAGATCGACAATGAGATCCGCTTACTTGTATCTCAGGAAAATTTCCTAAAAATTGATCAAGATCTTTTGAAAGTGCAAACAGCCATGGCCCTTTCAGAACATCTTTTGCGCATTCTGATGGGAAAGAGTCCAGACGGAGTTGAATCCCTAGAGGTTTCTTCTCTTCCTGCGCGCGACGTGATTTTACTGCCTCAAGATCTCTCTTTAGATCTTCTTGCCAGAAGACCCGATCTCATGGCGGGGATTTGGAAAGTCGAGGCAGCAGCAAAAGAAATCGGCGCAGCAAAAGCCGACTTTTATCCCAATGTCAACCTCATGGCTTTTGCCGGGTTTGAAAGCCTCCACTTTCACAACCTTTTTTCTTGGGCAAGTAGAAGCGCCTCCTTAAATCCCGCCATCCATCTTCCCATTTTTACGGCAGGACGCTTGCGCGCACATCTGCGTGCCAAAAGAGCCGAATTTGATGGAGCTGTCGCAGATTACCATGAACAGCTTCTTAGAGCTTCAAAAGAGGTGCTCGATCAGATCTCTATTCTGAATTTTCTCGAAGAGGAGCTCAGAATCCAGGAACTAACCATCGACAATTTGTCACAACACACAGAGCTTTCCCTTCAACGTTACGAGAAGGGAATCATGGCGCGCATGGATTCTTTACATGTTGAAGAAAATCTTCTTGCGGAGGAGCTCGAACTCGTCAATTTTGAGCTCGAATGGCGTCAAGCGCGTGTGAACCTGATCAAAGCCTTAGGGGGCGGCTACCACGCCCTTCCTCCCCTTCAGCCCGGAGGGACGGATGGCTGACGAAAACAAGCCTCCTCGTCATCGCAAAGCGTGGATCATCGGGTATCTGTCCATCGCGCTGATCCTCGGTGTGGCCGTTTTTCTTTACTGGTTTTTTTACTTGCGCTTTGAAGAGTACACCGATGATGCCTACGTCGGCGGCAACATGGTGCCTCTCACACCGCAAATCCCCGGAATCGTCGTTTCTATCAATGCCGATGAAACCGATATCGTAGAAAAAGATCAGCTCATCATCGAGCTCGACCCCACCGATGCTCAATTGAATTTCGATAAGAAAAAAGCCGAATACGGCAAAGCTTTACGCGAAACAACCACTCTTTTTGAGCGGGCAAAAGAGCTTCGCCAAGAAGTCGAAGAAAAAAAGGCTCTTTTTTGGAAGAGTTCTTTAGATTACGAACACCGAAGAGACCTTGTCGATGTCGGCGGCGTTTCCATCGAAGAGTTTCAACATGCAGAAGCAGATCTTAGAGCCGCGTTTGCTAACCTCCTCGATTCAGAGCATCAGCTGATTTCTGCCCTTTCCCAAATTGAAAATACAACTGTCCTCACCCATCCCCTTGGCACAAGAGCCAAAGAGATGCTCAAAGAAGCTTATGTCCATCTCAAGCGCTGCAAAATCACCGCCCCCGTATCCGGCATGATCGCGCAAAGAAAAGCTCAAGTAGGCGAACATGTGCTTCCCGGCACAAAACTCCTCGCCATCGTCCCCTTTGACGAGATGTGGATCTGGGCCAACTACAAAGAAGTGCAACTCAAAAAAATGCGCATCGGCCAAAACGTCAAGATGCGCTCGGATATTTATGGACGCTCCATCCATTTTCACGGAAAAATCATCGGCCTCTCTGCAGGAACCGGAAGCGTTTTTTCCATCATCCCTCCTCAAAACGCCACAGGGAACTGGATTAAAATTGTCCAAAGAATTCCCGTAAAAATCAGCCTAGACTCCGAAGAGATCCGCAAAAATCCTTTGCGCCTTGGACTTTCGATGGAAGTCTACGTCGATCTCCACGATCTAGATGGAAGCTCAATCCCGCGTCCCAAGCCCCTGATTCCTCTCTACGAAACCGACATCTTTGCCAAACAACTAGATGGCGTAGAAAAAGTCATCGTCGAAGTCATTGAAAACAATGTTGCATCCCTCTTCCTCGACCCCGAATATTACCAAAATTTATGAAGAAAAAAAATAACAGGATGACAAGATGGATAGGATGAAGAGTGAAGAGTCCCATAAAGTTACATCCTGTTCATCCTGTCATCCTGTTATTTTTCTTCGGGTTTTTAATGAGTTCACTCTTGAACGTGCCCGTGCCCGAATTAAAAAAAGAATTTTATGACCCCCTTTAAACGCTCTCTACTCAACATCTCCCTTGCCCTCGCAACGTTTCTCATCGTGCTCGACTATTCCATCGCCAACGTCGCGCTTCCTTACATTGCCGGTGATCTTGCGGTGAGCTCGGATCAAGGAACCTACGTGATCACAGCTTTTGCCGTGGGAAATGGCATTGTCCTCGCCATCTCCGGGTGGCTCACCCGCCGCTTTGGTGGTGTGCGCCTTCTTCTTGCCGCTCTTTTGTTATTCATCCTCTTTTCTTGGCTCTGCGGCATTGCACCCTCTTTCCCTTTTCTGGTCGCATTTCGCTTTTTGCAAGGCGCCGTTTCTGGCCCACTCATCCCTTTGAGCCAAACGCTCATCCTCACCCACAACCCCCCTGAAAAGCGCAACAAAGTCATGTCTTTCTGGTCGATGGTCGTCATCGTAGGACCGGTCGTTGGGCCCATTGTGGGCGGCTATCTGACTTTTAACTACGCCTGGCCCTGGATCTTTTTCATCAACATCCCCATCGGACTTTTTGCTGCCGTTTGTCTCTGGAACATTTTAGGTAAAGAAAAAGAGGAAAAAGAAAAAATCCCCCTCGAATGGTTCGGTTTCCTCCTCCTGGCAGTGGGAGTCTCCTGTCTACAAGTATTTCTCGATAAGGGCCAACAGTGGGACTGGTTCCGCTCTCCTGCGATCCGCATTCTGGCAACAGGCGCTTTTTTCTGTTTGAGCTTTTTAGTCGTGTGGGAACTTGTGCACCCGCGCCCCCTTCTTGACCTCCGCCTGGCCAAAATCAAAAGCTTTGCCGTCTCCCTCATCTCTATTTCTGTCGCCTACGCCCTCTATTTTGGCTCTGTTGTGATCATCCCCCTCTGGCTACAAACCTACATGGGCTACACAGCTTACTTGGCAGGGCTTGCCGTCGCTCCCATCGGCTTCATTCCCATTCTCGGGTCTTTTTTTACTTCAAAAATCATCGATCGTTTTGGAAAAATCATCCCCCTCACTTTCTCTTTTATTTTCTTTGCCATTTCCTGTTTTTACACCGCTTACTTCACCACCGACGTCGATATTCTCCATGTCGGCTTCTCCCGCTTTCTCCTTGGCTTTGGCTTCGTCATCTTCATCACCCCTCTGATCACCCTAAGCGTCCAAGATATGCCCCAAGACAAACTCTCAGGCGCCGCCAGCATCTTCCACTTTTTGCGCGCCATTTTTGGAGGCATCGGCACCTCAATTTTCACCACCATGTGGCTCAGAAGAACCTACTACCATCACAACACCTTAGGTTCTGCGATTACCCAGTACACCGATAATGGTAATAATTTTTTTAAAGACGCCGCCCAAGCCGATGTCTTGGGCCCCCAAGCCCTCGGCCTTCTCAACGAAACTGTTGACACGCAAGCTGCCCTCTTGGCGCAAAATGACTGCTTTTATGTAATGGGATGGGCATTTCTTGCATTACTTCCACTCTTATTATTTGCAAAAACAAATAAAAAAATTATAACTAATACAATTTAGTTAAATTAATTAATATCGTTTGTCGATAAAGCCAAAATCCCCTAAAATAAATGCTCTTAAATTGAAAAAGGAGCATCTATGGCAGCCACGACCCCTATCCTTCCAACCCCACACCATTTCGAGGCTTTAGTCCATGAAACAGAAAAGAGCATCTTTGCCAAGGCGATTGAAAGAGGCTTTGTTGATGAGGAAAATTGTACTGGCCCCCTCATTAAACCCGTTGTAGAAATGCCCTTTCAAGTTCTGGTTAAGGTCACCCAATGTGTTGTGCTCGTTTTCCTTGCCCTTATAAGTTTGTTCGAAGGAAGTGGAAAAGAGGCTCTTTATCATCTCGCATGCGCTGTTGTGTTGTATCCTTTGCGCGGCACAGCAGAAATTGCGGCACAAATCGTGCGCATTGCCGCCTCAATTTTGGGCGTCGTATCCACTTCGATTGCTCTTCATGGCTGGTGGTGTGCTGAAGTGATCGAGCTCACAGCTCTAGCAGCATGCACCGGACTGTATTCTGTCCTCAATTTTCAGCCCTCGGGCAGGCCTCTATTAGATCAAGACATTGAGCCCAAAAACGCCGTGGAGTTTTTTGGAGTGGTGAATAGCAGAAAATATGCGCTTCGTGATAACAATGCCCGCCTGAGTCCCGTTGAACCTGTGAAAAACATGGTGCTGGAGCTTTGGAAAGGGCATCGAGAGCTTGCAACAGAACTTTTATTTAATACAACAGAAGGCGTTCCGTCTAGAACTCAAGATATTCTTCAGACAAAGATCACAAAGCAAGAGCAAGAAGGAGAAGGACAAGACCCCGTCCTAACAATAGCAGACATTTCGGCCTATGAAGCTACTCTTTTATACAACCACCTTGCAACAAGAACTGCACATCGAGACGAAATCCGCACACAATTCGAGAAGCGCAGCGGCCCCGTGTTCTTGGCAGGAAGAGCCGCCTGGCGCGCTCTCAAGAGCTGGAATGATTTCGGAACAGCCTCTCACTATCAATAAGGAGTAACAATGGCACCAACTATTCTTCCTACCCGTCAACATTTTGACGTAGTCTGTCACGAAACATCCAAGCATATCTTTGCAGAGGCGCTTAAAGAAGACCCTTATCAAGGTAATGGTATAGTTCTCATTCAACCTCTTGTGAACATCCCTGTTCAAACCTTGTACAAGGTTCTAGATTGCGCATTGCACATTTTCTTTGGGGTAGTTTTCCCATTTATGTGTGAAGGTAAAACCGCGGTTTACTTCATCACATGCGCGGTTGTTTTGGATCCCCTGCAATGTGCGGCACAAATTGTTTCCCAAATTGTGCGTATCGCAGCTTCTCTTTTAGGTATTGTTTCTACGACAGCTTCTCTCTATGGCTGGTGGTTTGCCGAGGTCATCGAGCTCACAGCTCTACAAGGATTCACCGCATTATATGATAGGCTTCAAGTGATTGCTCTTCATGGCTGGTGGTGTGCTGAAGTGATCGAGCTCACAGCTCTAGCAGCATGCACCGGACTGTATTCTGTCCTCAATTTTCAGCCCTCGGGCAGGCCTCTATTAGATCAAGACATTGAGCCCAAAAACGCCGTGGAGTTTTTTGGAGTGGTGAATAGCAGAAAATATGCGCTTCGTGATAACAATGCCCGCCTGAGTCCCGTTGAACCTGTGAAAAACATGGTGCTGGAGCTTTGGAAAGGGCATCGAGAGCTTGCAACAGAACTTTTATTTAATACAACAGAAGGCGTTCCGTCTAGAACTCAAGATATTCTTCAGACAAAGATCACAAAGCAAGAGCAAGAAGGAGAAGGACAAGACCCCGTCCTAACAATAGCAGACATTTCGGCCTATGAAGCTACTCTTTTATACAACCACCTTGCAACAAGAACTGCACATCGAGACGAAATCCGCACACAATTCGAGAAGCGCAGCGGCCCCGTGTTCTTGGCAGGAAGAGCCGCCTGGCGCGCTCTCAAGAGCTGGAATGATTTCGGAACAGCCTCTCACTATCAATAAGGAGTAACAATGGCACCAACTATTCTTCCTACCCGTCAACATTTTGACGTAGTCTGTCACGAAACATCCAAGCATATCTTTGCAGAGGCGCTTAAAGAAGACCCTTATCAAGGTAATGGTATAGTTCTCATTCAACCTCTTGTGAACATCCCTGTTCAAACCTTGTACAAGGTTCTAGATTGCGCATTGCACATTTTCTTTGGGGTAGTTTTCCCATTTATGTGTGAAGGTAAAACCGCGGTTTACTTCATCACATGCGCGGTTGTTTTGGATCCCCTGCAATGTGCGGCACAAATTGTTTCCCAAATTGTGCGTATCGCAGCTTCTCTTTTAGGTATTGTTTCTACGACAGCTTCTCTCTATGGCTGGTGGTTTGCCGAGGTCATCGAGCTCACAGCTCTACAAGGATTCACCGCATTATATGATAGGCTTCAAGTGAAGGCGTACGACAACCTTTTTGAAGATATATATATTCAACCCAAAAATGCCGTGGAGTTTTTTGGTGAAGACACCGCCGAATGCTTTGCTCACAGCAATCCAATAGAACTGCAAGCTGCTCTTAGGACTTCTCTAGAGACATTACTGACCCAATTAATTAAGTCTGATGAATCGCTTATGACTAAGCTCTTATCCGAAACGGCTAGTGCAAATAGAGTGGATAAGCTTGTGCTTGCAAAAATCAAGCAGGAAAAGCCCTCCAAAGGCAGCGGGCCCATGACGGTCGATATCAGTGGTCTTAATAAAACAAACCTAGCACTATTGTATTGGTATTTCAAGGCGAGGTTACCCGATGCACTCAAAACGCAATTTCGCAAAGAACTTCAAGAAGCTTACCGTGCGTGCGCAGCAGTGACAGCGTTCGGAACAGCCTCATATTATGGTTTATCATGAGTACAAACATTCAAACTCCAGCGCTTCCTTCTTTTGCCCATCTTGAGCTTGCGCAAGCTCAGAAAAGTCGGGAGATCTTTGATCTAGCTCGTGCGCAAGGCCTGGATGTTGATGCCTCTTGTAGCAATACCTTTGTCGCTAGCTTAGGCCTTGTGGGCTGTCCTTTGGCACGCGCCATTCGTTCCGTCATCTGGATGCTGGGAGCAGGAAAGGTGTCCTTTTATCA
>CAZLDZ010000054.1:0-7922 GCA_964558435.1 uncultured bacterium | reverse complement strand
AAAGCCTACACGCTGCTTCCTGCGCAGGAAAAAAGGAAGTTTTGTTTCCTGCACAAACCGCGCCTAAGCGCGGAAGAAGAAAGAAAACAGGCGCACACGACTAAAAATGCCCTTGCTGGATTTTGGGAGAGGCTGAAGTGTGTGAAAAAACTCACCTTTTCTGTGAAAACAAAGCAGGGCGATGCCAGCATCACAAAAGAAGGTAAAGCGGCCGTGCATGTAAGTGAGACAGCGCCCAATATTCTTATCTTCCAGGAAAAGGGATTTTGGCTGCGCGATGAGACCCCGGATGTCGCCTTTACCAACACACTGCGCTGGACCTTAGATGCACAGCACAGCCTAGTCGGGCTTGAGCACTTGCGCTACGGCGCCAAGAAACCTGTATTTCTTGTGCATTTGACACCCACCAAACCCCATCTTTTTGAATCGGTCGATGCGCACTTATGTGGAGACGATGTTTATCTGGGCAATTTGGCTTGGAGTCCGCGCGCAATCCAATTTCACTGGCGTGTGATCGGCCCGCACATCAATGATGTGCTGACGCATCAGTACCAATAGTTACATGCTTGCATGGATAATTTTTGCCAGTGTTTTGATTGTGGGATTTCTGCTTCTAAAACTGTGATATAAGGTAGTTTTAGGCATGTGCGCTTCTTTTGCAAGTTGCGTCTTATTTACAGCTTCTAAATGGATTTGGATGATTTCAATGACCCCTTCGGAATCCCCATTTTTTAAACATTCCCAAATGGCACGACAAACTCGTTCTTCATCTAAAAGAGCTCGAGTTGGGTCATAGCTATCGATTCTAGCCCTACTTTTAAATCTCTTTCGAATACGTCCTGAGGAGGTTTTTCGCTTTGCGAATATCTTTGTCCTGGCCATTTTTATTGCCCCCTAGCAACAACAAAATTTTTCTTTCTGGAATGTGGGCAAAATACAAGCGCCTGCCATTTTTCCATTTGAGTTCCCATATCTCAGCATTCTTTTCTCCTACAAACTTATGGTCCCCAAAATACCCCTCAAGCTGAATTTTTGAGAGGCGTCCATCGATCTGAAATTTTGTTTTTTCAGTTTGTTCGCCATACCACTCCCGAAATTCAGGAACCCTAAGAATTTGAAACATCTACCCGTCTTCTTAAGAAGTACAATATATTGTACTAATATGCAAACAAAAAGAAAAAACTACAAGTTTTTTCTTGCTTAAAGCAGCAGCAGCGCAGGATTCTCGAGGAACTTCTGCACTGACTTTAAGAACTTGGCGGCGTCGGTGCCGTCGATGACGCGGTGGTCGCAAGAGAGGGTGAGCATGAGGGTTTTGCCGGGGGCGATGGTGCCATTTTTGACGACGGGTTTTTCTTCGATGCCGCCGACGGCGAGAATGGCGGCTTGGGGCGGGTTGATAATGGCAGAAAAGTTGCTGATGCCGAACATGCCGAGGTTGGAGACGGTGAAGGATCCGCCGGTGTATTCTTCGCGGGCGAGCTTGCCGTGGCGCGCTTTTTCTGCAAGTGCGCGGATTTCTGTTGAGAGCTGCCCGAGATTTTTGTAGTCGGCGTGGCGCACGATGGGGGTGATGAGCCCTTCAGGGAGTGTGACGGCGATGGAGATGTCGATGGTTTTAAAGCGGATGAGGGTGGAATTTGTGGAATTGAAGCCGGAATTCACATGAGGATGTTCTCGCAGAGCTAGTGCAGATGCGCGGACGACAAAATCGTTGAAGGAGACTTTTAAGCCACCGTTTTTGAGTTGTTGGTGTGTTTGCTCAAGTGCATCTGCGCGCACTTCTTGGGAAACGTAAAAGTGGGGAATGAACGTTTTGGATTCTTGTAGTCTCTTGGCGATGATTTTGCGCATGGGAGAAAGCATTTCTTCTTCGTAGGTGCCAGGAGCAACTGCTGGAGCTTCTCTTCTTCCAAAGGTAACGGTAGCCGCGGGTTGTCCGAGTGCGAGATCTTCAGAGACGATTCTTCCATGCGGACCTGACCCTTTTACGGTTGAAAGATCGATGCCGCGCTCTTTGGCAAGACGCTTTGCAAGGGGCGATGCTAAGATGCGTGTTTCGGGTGCTCCTGTAGGGCCTTCAAAGGTATATCCAGCAAGAGGGGGCTCGGGAACAAATGCAGGTTGCTGCATCGCAGGTCCAGCTACTGTAACCTTGGGTTGTTCTTTTGGTACTTCTTTTTTCTCGGGTGCAGGCTTCGGCTCTTCGCGAACAATTCCCTCGGGTTTGTACCCTTCAATGCTCTCTTCTTTTTTCTCGGTGAAAATGGCGATGGCTTGTCCAACGATGGCACCCTGTCCGTCAGCAATGAGGATCTTACACAAAAAACCCTCGTCTAGGGCATTGTACTCAACCGTAGCTTTATCGGTGGCGACTTCGAGGAGAAGCTCACCAGCTTTGACTTTTTCCCCTTCTTTTTTACGCCATTTGGCAATGGTTCCCTCTTCCATCGTGGGAGAAAGCTTGGGCATGGTCAGGGTAAATGGCATTATGAACCTATCCGCAAATTAAAAATTTGTTGGTTTTTCGATGATTTTTGAGCAGATTTTTCATGTCCTTTTGAGGACAATGTTAAATAAACATGGCCGAAAAATGACATGAGAAAGATGCCAAAAAGGGCGAAAAAACAACATTTTGAAGCTGCGGATAGGTTCATTACATCACCTCTTCAATCGCTGCGATGATTTTTTCTTTAGTCGGCATTGTCTCTTTTTCTAAAGTTTTTGCATAGGGCATCGGTGTTTCTCTCTGCGCGACACGCTTCAGAGGCGCATCGAGAAAATCAAAACAATGTTCTATGATCTGAAAGCCGACCTCAGCGCAGATGCCTGTAAAAATATGCCCTTCTTCGACGAGAACAGCGCGGTGTGTTTTGCGCACAGAATCGGCAATGGTGCGGATATCCAGGGGCTTGATTGTGCGCAAGTCGATGACTTCGACAGAAATGCCTCTTTTGGCAAGCTCTTGGGCGGCCGCAACACATAGCGTGACCATGCGGCTATGCGAAATCAATGTAACGTGCGTCCCTTCCTGAACAATGCGCGCTTGCCCGATGGGGACAAGGTACTCTTCGGTGGGGATTTCCATTTTGTCGCCGTAGGCAAGCTCATTTTCTAAAAAGAGTACGGGATTGTTGTTGCGGATTGCCGACTTGAGAAGACCTTTGGCATCGTAAGCATTGCTTGGAGCGACGATGATGAGGCCAGGAAGGTTTCCATAAATGGCTTCAACGCAGTGGGAATGTTGCGAAGAGACTTGCGCGGCCGCTCCGTTGGGCCCACGAAAAACGATGGGAACTTTGTAGCGGTTACCCGACATGTAATACATTTTGATGGCGTTGGAAATGATTTGATCGGCTGCCACGAAAGAAAAATTAAAACTCATGAACTCGACAACAGGCCGAAGTCCTGTGAGCGCCGCCCCAATCGCAAGCCCAGCAAAGCCGAGCTCAGAAATGGGCGTATCGATCACCCGTTCTTTGCCCCACTTATCGAGCATCCCTTTTGTCACTTTGTAGGCACCGTTGTACTCGGCCACTTCTTCTCCCATGATGAAGACAGCGGGATCACGGGCCATCTCTTCGTCGAGGGCTTGTCTTAACGCTTCACGGATTTCAACCACTTGTGTCGTCATGGCGCAAACACATCCTTTTCCAGTTCGGATGGATCCGGCCAAGGGCTTTCTTCGGCATATTTCATGGCGGCGACGACAATTTCTTTCTGCTCTTTATCCAGAGCGTCATATTCTGTTTCTGTGATGTAGCCGTAGCTTGCAAGGGTTTTGTACATGATGAGAAGTGGATCGCGCTCCAGGCAAAACTTGAGCTGATCTTTTGTGCGATAAAGCGCAGGATCTGAAATCGAATGCCCACGGAAGCGGTCTGCAACCACTTCGACTAAGATAGGACGGGAATTCGCCTTGATCTCGTTGTAAACGTGCAGGAAACCCGCATAGCAGTTAAAAAAATCCATCCCATCAAACGTGTAGGCTTTCATGTCGTAGCCAACGGCAAGCTTTTCTGCGATCGGCTGCGCGCAAATGGCGCGCGACACATGGGTTCCCATTCCCCATTTGTTATTTTCGATGACGTAGAGTGCAGGAAGATCCCAAAGAGAAGCCAAGTTGAGCGATTCATGCAGCGCTCCTTGAGCCACGGCCCCATCGCCTAAAAAACAGACAGCAAGCTCGCAAGGGGCTACAGGCTCCTTGAGTTTGACTTGCTGCGCATACTTAATCGTAAAGGCTGCGCCCGTCGCAATCGGAACTTGCCCCGTGACAATCCCAAAACCACCCAAAAAGCGGTCAGTAAAAAAGTGCATCGAGCCGCCACGCCCTTTAGCGTTTCCTGTTGCCCTTCCATAAAGCTCTGCCATGAGTTCTTTGATGCTCGCACCCAGTAAAATGGGGTAAGCATGACAGCGGTACGACGCTGCCCACCACTGATCTTTTCCTAGCGCAGTAAAAGCTCCCGTTGCAATCGCTTCTTGTCCGATGTACGCGTGATAAAATCCCCCGACTTTTCCCTGCTGATAGGCCGCCTCTCCCCGCACTTCAAAATTGCGGATCAGGAGCATCTCTTTCAAAATGGCAATGAGGGTGTCTCTACCCAGAGAACGGACGAGCTTATCGGTATCGTGTGGAAAAAAGTTGTACTTGATCTCTTGCTGCTTTTTCATCAGAAATGCGCTCCCGGAATCGTGCTACGGTGGCTATCCTGGATGACATGAGGATTATTTGTCACAGAGACCGTGTGCAGATCATCTTCTGCGGCATTTTGGTAACAACTACAAAACGTAAGTAAAAAAATGACTAACAGTAGTTTCATGGAGTACAAATATAGCTAAAAGCTCAATCGGTGGCAACCCTCTTTGCGCATCTTTTGAAACTGACTACTAAATTTTTTTGCAATCTCTGTATCGCGGATCAAAATCGCATTTTCTTGGTTGCTATGGTCTGCCTTCTTCGTGAAATTAAAAGAGCCTGTCCAGACCGCTCTTTCCCCAAAAAGGCAAAATTTATCGTGCATGAGCGGAGCGTTTCTTTTATCGCCCCCTTCGGTATTCCACACCCAAACAGGGACCCCAGCTTGCGCCACTTTCTTTACCGCGCAAAAATTTAAAGAAAACGGATCGACAATGAGCTCAACCTTGACTCCACGTGCACGGGCATCGCACAGTGCTTCGGCAATTTTTGCGTGTGAAAAAGCGTAAGCTGCAACATGCAAACTCTCCTGCTCTTCATGGATGAGCTGCACAAGGTGATCCGCGACATGACCATCCGGGGAAAAAAAGACCTCACAATGCGTACTTGGTGACGATCCAGCTGAGAGATTCAAAAAAAAGAGAAGAAAAAAAAGACGCAGGAAGACCATCATGTAAACTAAGATGCCACGACGTCCGATTTATTACGACACAGAAACAACAGGGATCCGATCCGACAAAGATCGCATCGTTGAAATTGCAGCATTCGATCCGCTGCAAAACAGGACATTTCTCCATTTCGTGAATCCACAAATGCCGATTCCTCCGGAAGCAACTTCAATCCACAAAATCACCGATGAAATGGTCAAAGACGCCCCTTCTTGGGAAGAGGTTGGAAAACTCTTCATTGAATTTTGCTCGGGCGACATTGTGCTCATTGCGCACAACAACGACACATTCGACAAGCTCTTTCTCGAAGCTGAATTTGCGCGCGCAAACATCGAAATGCCCAAGTGGCACTTCATCGATTCGTTAAAATGGGCAAGAAAATACAGAAACGATCTTCCGCGTCATACCCTGCAATCGCTTCGAGAAATTTACCAAATCCCCCCCAATCAAGCACACAGAGCTCTCGACGATGTGCTTGTGCTGTCTCAAGTTTTTGCGCATATGGTTGACGATCTTCCAATGGAAAAAGTGATGGAACTTCTGACTGCGCCTTCCGGAGAGCTGCGCATGCCTTTTGGAAAATACCAAGGAAAGCCCCTCTCAAGTGTGCCCCGCGACTACGTCGCATGGCTTAGCTCCAGCGGGTCATTTGAGCGTCGTGAAAATCAGGAACTCAAAGCCGCCTTCGAAAAGCTCGGACTGCTCAAGCTTTAAGAAAAGAAACCGTGCCCACGTGCGTGCCGGTGCCCGAAAATTTCCAGAATAATCGCTGAGAAAACAAGATGAACACGATCGCTGCTACGCAGCGGCACGATGAAGAAAAACTATCCTGCTTAGATCCGCGAGGAGCGGATCATGCCGCAGCGAAGCTGCGATCGTGTTATTTCTTCTTCTTTCTTGTCCGCTTTTGCATGCCCGAAAATTTCAAGAAAAACCACAGAGACTAGAACCACAGAGGAAGAGAACACGATAAGAATGATACAATGATACAATGATAGATTTTTTCTCTATCCTTCATATCATTCTATCGTTCCATCATTTTTAGTTCTCTCTGTGGTTCTTATCTCTGTGGTTTTTTCTTCAATAAAAGAAACCATGATTGACAGGATAAGCATGATACACATGATAAAAAAGAATGTGCGCCCATAAAATCTATCATGCGTATCATGCTTATCTTATTCATCGTGTTTTTTCTTCACTTCTTTAGTTCTGCAATCTGACTTCTGCTTTTAACCGTGCCCGATCTTATTCTTCATCCTTCAGCTTTTCTATGGTAGGTTTCCCACATGTGTTTGAATGCAGGACAGCTCTTTAACAGCTCTTCGCGAGATCCTTCGGCGATTTTTTCCCCTTTTTCCAGGTAGATGATCCGGTCGGCGTGCTCAACGGTTGCCAGGCGGTGGGCGATGATGATCTGCGTGACAGATCCATGCAGATCTATGATCGCATTTTTGATGCGGCTTTCTGAGACAGCATCGAGTGCTGATGTCGCCTCATCAAGGATGAGAATCGGCGCATTTTTTACGAGGGCACGGGCGATTGCAAGGCGCTGCTGCTGGCCTCCTGAGAGATTTTTCCCCGTCTCAGCAAGAAGAGCATCATACTGCTGTGGAAGGCGCACAATGAATTCCTCTGCATGTGCACGGCGCGCAGCACTGTGGATTTCTTCTTTAGAAAAGTTGCGACCAAAGGCGATATTTGCAGAGACCGTGTCGAAAAAAAGAAAGGGTTTTTGCGAGACAAAAGCGATCGCTTCTCGCAGCGATTTTTGTGTATATGTCCCGAGAGGTTTTCCGTCGATGCGGATCTCCCCTTTTTGCACATCGTAGAGCCGTGGAAGAAGCTGCACAATGGTCGATTTTCCAGCTCCTGTAGGACCGATCAGGGCAATTGTTTCCCCTTTTCTTACCGTGAAACTCACATCTTTTAACACCCACTCCCCTTCATAGCGGAACCAGACATGATCAAATGTGATCTCGCTCTCAAAATTCTTAAAATCGATGGCATCTTTTGCGTCTTCGATTGTGGAGCGTTGGTTTAGGACTTCAAACATCCGTTCTGCTGCCACAACGCCGCGCTGGATGTTGGCATTTTCATCGGCAAATTTTTTAACCGGTTCATAAATGAGCTGCAGAAGGCCACAAAAGACAATCAATTGCGAAAGAGTCATCCCCAGTGTGTACAGGCCAAACAGCACAATGCTTGCAAGGCACAGTGTTGTGATCGCATGCAAAATGGGACGTGTGAGAAGACCGTATTTGGCCGTTTTACTTTCTAGCACCGCCATCCGGTCGTTCTGTTCCTTGTATTTTTTTAGAGAAAACATCTCCATGGCAAAAATCTTCACCGTCTGAATTCCCGCAAGAAAGTCGATGAGAACAGAGGCAAATTTTTCCTGGTTGGATTGGAGCTGTCTTGAGACCCGTTTCACCCTCTTTGCTAAAAACACGATCGGCAAAATGATGAGAGGGACACCAAAAAAGATCACAAGAGAAAGCTGCCAGGATAAATAAAAACACATAGACAAACAGGTAACAATGGTAAAAGGAGTT
>CAZLDZ010000053.1:0-7955 GCA_964558435.1 uncultured bacterium | reverse complement strand
TTTAATGTTTGTAGCCGTCCGCGCAATGGCCCCTGTTGCAGGGATTCCTCCAAAAAGTGCAGAACCGATATTTCCAATGCCCTGAGCAACGAGTTCGCAATTGGATTTATGTCTTCCTCCTGCCATACCATCGGCAACCACTGCTGAAAGTAGGGATTCTACACCGGCTAAAAAAGCAATGACAAAAGCATCCGGAATGAGCTCGTGCAGCGTGCGTATTTTTAGAGTGAGGCGGTCAAATGTTGGGAAAGGAAGAGTATGCGGAAGTTCTCCAAAACGGCTATGAATCGTTTCTACAGGGATTTCAAAGAACTGACAGATTGTCGTGATGAGGACAATAGATGCAATCCCCCACGGAACAACAGGAATAAATCGGCGGAAAAAGAGGATGAGAGCAAGGGTGCTTCCACTCACAACCAGTGTCACTGGATCCATTGTGGGTAGAGCTTGAAAATAGGCTTTGCATTTTTCGATAAAGTCAGCCGGTGGAGTTGGCATTTTAAGACCGAGAAAATCTTTTATCTGCGATGAAAAGATGATGACGCCAATTCCCGTCGTAAATCCCATGATGAGAGGGTAAGGAATGTACTTGATCCAACTCCCTAACTTGCAGAATCCCATTATCAGTAAAATGATTCCGGCTAAGAAAGTAGCCACAACGAGCGCTTCGTAGCCTTGATTTTGGATGAGTTCGTAAACGATGACAACAAAAGCCCCTGTCGGGCCTCCGATTTGCACACGACTCCCCCCAAAAAAGGAGATCAGAAACCCCGCAATGATTGCGGTATAAAGTCCTTGAGCGGGTGTGACTCCTGATGCAATGCCAAAAGCCATGGCAAGAGGAAGTGCAACAATGCCCACAGTAACGCCAGCAATAAGATCCTTGCGAAAAAGGGCAAAAGTGTACCCTTCCCGTAGGCATGTGAAAAGTTTCGGGAAAAATTCTTGATAACGCTTCATCATTTATGGTACAGGATATCCTAGTGAGGTTTTATGTATAGAGGAAAGCGCCACCTTCCCCATCGAGTTCAAAAAGCTCTCTCAAAAGAGATCACAAGAAAAGGTAAAGCCGAAATCATCTCTTTTCAACAAGAGCCGATTGCGCCACCGCGCCATGCGAAGGAAACACGCAAGATGGAGAGAGCTAAAAATGCTCTTGCACATACCCCTGTTCACAGCAAGGGAACGCGCTCCAAACGCACCACCCCAGGCCCTGTCATAGAAAAATCTTCTCCTGCCCATGTCCACCCTGAGGGGGGGCGTTGGATAAAAACTTTAGTTACACAGGAAAAAGTCCGCTCGAAGATCCGGCAAAAAAGGGATCTTAAAACTCGGGCAATGTGATATTATACCCACGTGCGTATTGCCCATTTATCCGATTTACATTTTTCGCATTTGACCTTTAGTCCCCTCCAGCTTTTTTCTAAAAGATGGCTAGGGAATCTCAATCATCTTCTCTTTCGAAGAGGAGAATTTTGCTCTAAGGTGCTAAAACCCTTTGTCGCTCTCTTGCAAGAACTTAAAGTCGATCTTGTCCTGATCAGTGGCGATCTTACTACGACTGCACACAAAAGCGAGTTCAAGAGGGCTTTAGAATTTGTGCATTCTCTACAAGAAGTAGGAATAAAAATTTTCCTTGTACCCGGCAACCACGACCACTACACACAAAAGGCTTATAAGAAAAAACTTTTTTATCAGTTTTTCCCCAACCTTTTGCTTCAGCATGAAGGGGTCTCTGTCCATAAACTCATGCCAGGTTGGGTCTTGGTGGCGTTAGATACTGCCCTGGCGACAAGCCTGACCTCTTCTCAAGGGTATTTTTCGCCTGAGATTGAAAAAAGACTTGAAAAAGCGCTTGAGCAAAACTCTCAAGATTCTGTTCTGATGGTGAACCATTTTCCTTTTTTTAAACCGGATGGAGAGCACAGAAAACTAGTCCGTCAAGAGGCTCTTCAGAAACTGCTGATGAAATCCCCTCACGTAAAACTCTACCTTCATGGCCATACCCACCGGCATGCGCTGGCAGATTTAAGGACCAGTAATTTACCGCTGATTTTAGATAGTGGAAGCATCACACATACTAAACACGGATCGTGGAATCTTCTGGATTTAGAGGAAACGAGCTGCACAGTTTCAGCTTATGCGTGGAAAGATTCTGGGTGGGAAGTTTTTAAAAAGGGGAGCTTTTCGTTATGAGAGACTGTCCGCAAACTCGGCCTTTTAGGGGTTTGAGGAACTTTTCAATGAGATTTCACAAGGACTTTAGTCCGTGCGAACGACGCAAGCCATGTGCAAGCACATGGCTAAGGAGATCGATGTGAAAGATCGCGAAAAGTTCCCAAAGACCGAAGGCCCAGTTTGTGGACAGTCTCTTCCTCTTCCCTGGTACAAAGATGGGTTGCGTTTTAAATGCACCGGTTGCGGCAACTGCTGCACAGGAGCACCTGGCTATGTTTGGGTGGATGATCAAGAAGTCGAAGAGATGGCGCGCTTTTTAAAGATTTCTAAAGATGAGTTCGAGAAAAAATACACACGCCTCGTCCAGGGAAAGCGCTCTCTTGTGGAACACAGCAAAACTTACGATTGTGTTTTCTTAAAAGAGAAGAAATGTATGCTTTATTCTGCACGCCCCAAGCAGTGCCGAACTTTTCCGTGGTGGAAAGAAAATCTATCTTCGAAAGAAGCATGGAAAGAGGCTGCGCGCTGGTGCGAAGGCATTACAGAGGATGCGCCTCTGATTTCTTTAAAAGAAATTGAAAAGGACTTGAATGTATCCGAAGGACTTCAGCCCTGAATTAGTAGCCAGTATCCAAGAATGGCTCGACGGTCCTTACGACGCACAAACAAAAGAAGAAATCCGCACCCTCCTCCAAAAAAATCCTTCTCTCTTAAAAGAGGCATTTTGCGGGCGCCTTGCATTTGGAACCGGCGGGATGCGCGAGCTAATGGGGGTGGGCACGGCACGGATCAATGTGTACACAATTCGTACGGCAACCCAAGGTCTTGCTCAATACATTCTAAAGCAAAAAAAGACAAATCCCCGCGTTGTCATCGGGTTTGATTCACGGCATAATTCACAGCTTTTTGCAGAAGAGACAGCACGCGTGCTAGCAGGAAATGGCATTCATGTACTTTTAATGCAAGAGCTCCGCCCTACTCCTTTTATTTCCTTTGCTGTGCGCCACCTGAAATGTAGTGCAGGAGTCATGATTACAGCTTCCCACAACCCTGCCGGCTATAATGGCTATAAAGTGTATTGGGATGATGGCGGACAAGTCATCTCTCCTCATGATGTCGGGATCATCCAAGAAGTCGATCGCGTTGCAAAACCAGAAGATGTCAAACTCGCGGAATTAAGCTCTTCTTCTATTGAAAAAGTGCCTCTTGCACTCGACCAAAGTTATCTTCAAGCCATTCGCCCCCTCGCATTTTTCCCAGAGCAAAACAAAAAAGAAGGGGCAAAACTTTCCATTTCATACACCAATTTGCATGGAACTGGCATCACGCTCGCCCCTAAAGCTCTTGCTGATTGGGGATTTACACAGATTGCGCTTGTACAAGAGCAGATGAAGCCCGATGGAGACTTTCCCACAGTGAAGTTTCCAAATCCCGAATACCCCGAAGCTTTAGAGATGGGCATACGCCTTTTAGAAAAAACACAAGGTGATCTTCTCATTGCGAATGACCCCGATGCTGACCGCGTGGGGGTTGTTGTCCGGCATGCAGGAAAATCTGTCATTTTAACCGGAAATGAAATCGGATCTCTTTGTGTTCATTTCATCTCTCTAACGTTAAAAAAACCTCCAAAACCTGCTTTCATTACAACGATTGTCTCATCGGATTTGATGAAAACAATCGCGCAAAACTACGGAATTCCTTGCTTTGAAGTGCTCACGGGCTTTAAGTACATTGCCGCAAAAATCCATGAATGGGAAACCTCCAAAGAGGGCTACCAATTTCTCTTCGGCGCAGAAGAATCTTATGGCTATCTTCTGGGAACTGTGGCGCGGGATAAAGACGCGATCTTGGCTTCCTGCCTCATTGCTGAGATGGCCCTCAATGCAAAACTACAGGGAAAAACCCTCTTAGATCAACTTTTTGCGCTTTATCAAACGTACGGAGTTTTCCGAGAAAACCAATATTCTCATACGTTTACATCGGGAGCCCAAGCAAGAGAAGAAATTGCCAATATGATGGAAACACTGCGCAAAAAACCTCCCCAGGCAATTGGAGGCAAAAAAGTGGTTCTCATTGAAGACTATTCACAGAGAGAAAGGCGCAACATCACCACCAACACAAAAGAAAAGCTCACTCTTCCTCAATCCGATGTGCTGCTCTTCCGCCTTGAAGATGCAAGTAAAATCGTCATCCGCCCTTCAGGAACTGAGCCTAAAATCAAACTCTACGCCGGCGTGCACATAAAATCGTTTCCCTCAGTAGCAGAGGGAATCACCATAGCCGAACACTCTCTCGACTCCCTCATCCAAAGCTTTAAACAAGAGACTCATCTTGTCTGAACAAAATTTTAGAAAAAGGATTTTTGCGTTTTGTTTCGAAATATCATCAAGTCGGGGGTCTGGCGTTACACGTCCCGACCCCCCGCTGGCCCCCCTTTAGGGGGAAAGGCAGAAGTCAGAATGCGGAAGGCTGAAGTAAAGAAAAGCCTTTTTCTCTTCACTTCTGACTTCTGCATTCATACTTCTGACTTTGTTTTGTGGGTCCCCTCTCGTGTCAAGCTCGCAGAGCCAATTTAAGGTGCTTAAATCTGTCCTCAAAATCTAAGAATCCCTGCTACAGTTCTAAAAATCTTAAAATGGTTCTGCGACACGACGCGAGAAGGGTCCCATGCGGGCCGCATGGGAAGTGAGCGCGCGAGCAGCCGCTCGACTCATATCGCACAGCAAAATCACTCTCGCAGGCGAGCGCGAAGCGCGTAGAGGGGCTGTGTACCACACGCCCCTCCGCCGAGGACGTGATTTGGCAAAGCGAGATGAGGCGCAAGGGGGTCGCAGGGGACACGGACATGCAATGCCGTGTCACCCGACATGTCTATTCAAACAACAAATAAAAACCCTCTTTCGAATTTATTACTTCTGTATGGGGTATTTGATGCGGAGATGATTTGAGACGACGAGGGATTGGATCATTGACTTTTTTACGCGGTCGAGCTCTTCGAAGGTGAGCTCACATTTTTCAAGCTGCCCATCTTTAATTTTTTCTGCGACTAACCTGTTGACAAGTTCTAACAGGCTCTCTTCTGTGACCTCTTCCAGCGTGCGGGATGCAGCCTCCACGGTATCTGCAATCATTAAAATCCCCGATTCTTTGCTGCGCGGCCTTGGACCGGGATAACGGAATTTTTGTTCCTCTATTTGGGGATTTTGCTCTTTTTCTTTAGAAAAAAAGTAATAGACGAGTTGTGTGCCATGATGCTGCCGGATGATGTCGATAAAAAGAGGAGGAAGCCTATATTTTTTTGCTAGGCGCTCCCCTTCTGCCACGTGGGCGATGATGACTTGTGCAGATTCAAGGGGGGTGAGGAGTTGGTGCATGTTAAATCCCCCTAACTGATTCTCAGAAAAATAGTGGGGATTAAATAATTTTCCCACATCGTGATAGAGGGCGCTCGCTCTACAAAGAAGACCATTTGCTCCAATCGATCGGGCGGCAGCTTCAGCAAGATTGCCCATGACAAGACTATGCTGATACGTTCCCGGAGCTTCTAGAGTCAATCTGCGCAAAAGAGGGTGGTTGGGATCGGTGTACTCGACAAGCGCCATGTCTGTCACAACAGGAAAAAGAGTTTCCACTGTGGTCAAAAACCCCACTGCGAGGGTGGCTGTTAAGAAAAGAAATCCAAAACTTGCGGCAAGATCGATTAAGAAAGCCTGACTCCACAAAGAGTGGTCTAAAAGATGAAAGCTCGCAATGATGGGGATCGTGCATAGGAAAATATTCATGCACACAGAAAAAACACCCCGTTTTTTATGCAATTTTGCCCCGAAAATGAGCGCAGCAAATGAAGAGAGGATGTTGAAAATGAAAATCCGCACCGGATCGCCAGCAGAGGAAAGAGAAAGCGCAACTGTTAAAAAAAGCGATGTGAATAGGGATACTTCCCATCCGATAAATACAGTCGTAAGAATCGTCGCAAAAGGAATAATGAGAGGATAAAGAATCCTTTGATTAAAAATTTTGCCGGCGCCAAAAAGGAAATGTTCTTCAACTTTAAAGAAGAAAAGCGTGAAAAAAACGATAGCAAGAAGGATTAGAAGCTGCTCAGTATTTTGATAAATTTTGGGGTGGCGCATGCGCAAATAAGCCCCTCCACACAATGTGAATAGGGATCCTAAAATCACCGTGCCCATCAAAGAGAAATGCCTCTCGAGATCTTTGTCTTTGCGCAGAGCTTTTGTCATCGCATGAACCATGGCAAAATGCCGTGGCGTGATTTTTTCTCCTGCACAAATAAGATGCGTTCCTGCGCGCACCTTTGTGATTTTGGGAGAAATAGAATTCTCCACAGTCTTTTGCAAAATTCTTTCGATCGCAGGATCTTCTTCCAGTTGCCAAGGAGCTTCCATAAAAAAGGCAAAAAGATAATCGGTTGCTTTTTTATCAAGGCCTACTTTGGCGCGTACATTTTGTTTTAATCCCTCCCAAAAGGCCTCAGGAAGTTTTCCTTGTGCGATCTGAGAAGAGAGAAAAAAAGGGGTTTCCTGATGTTGTACCTGGTGTTGTAATCTGTGAATGCGATGGAAAGTCCTGGCATCTGTGTGCCTCGCCTGCAAAAGGCTCGATTCAATGAGCTCAATGCTCTGTGCTATCTTTTCATAGGGAATTTCAGGAAAATTCTCTCTCCAGACCGCTTCTTCGCGTAAAAAATCTCCTACCTCTTGACACTTCCCTTTGATTTCTGAAACAACGGTTGCAAAAATCGCGCCAATGTCTTTAACGGCTTCCTGTTTTAAAAGAGCGGTGGCTTCTTCATCGGAGAAGTCAAAATCGACTTGACTTGTGATGTAGCGTTGAGAAATTCCCCCCATCTCAAGAAGGGGAATCTCCTCTTGGCGATAGTGCAAAAACAGGGTCAGCGAAAGAAAGAAAAGAAAGGCAATAAAGAACCGGAGGCCCCTGCCTCGTACAAATTCGCTCGATAAAGCTTGCATGCCCCTAATATAGCAGATGTGAAAATAAACAACCTGATATACTCAAATTATGTCTAAAAATTATCTTATTATCCCTCGTAGATTCCGCCCTAAAACCTTTCAAGAAGTGGTCGGCCAGCAAGCCATTGTCACAACTTTAAAAAATGCTTTACGTTTTAAACGCTTTGCCCATGCCTACCTTTTTTGTGGCTCGCGCGGTACAGGAAAAACTTCCCTTGCACGCCTGTTTGCAAAAGCGCTGAACTGCCCCCATCTTACCGATTCTCAAGAACCCTGCAATCTATGTCCCTCTTGTCTGGACATCCACGAAGGGCGCTCGCTCGATGTCCTAGAAATTGATGGGGCATCCAACCGCGGCATCGATGACATCCGCAAGATCAATGAAACTGTCGGATATACTCCTACATCTTCCTCCTATAAAATCTACATCATCGACGAAGTCCATATGCTGACCAAGGAGGCATTTAATGCCCTCTTGAAGACATTGGAAGAACCTCCTAGTAATGTGAAGTTTTTCTTTGCAACAACCGAGCCTCATAAAGTCCTGCCCACCATCACCAGCCGCTGCCAACGATTTGATCTCCACCGTCTCACGTTAGATCAGATCATGACAAAACTCGGACAAATATCTGCAGACTTAGGCGCCACTGTCGAAAAAGAAGCTCTACAGCTCATCGCTCACGTAGCCGAAGGGGGCCTACGGGATGCTGAATCTCTTTTTGATCAGCTCCTTTGCTACACTAACGGTCCTTTGACCTATGATGAGACGGCTCAAATCCTCGGCAT
>CAZLDZ010000052.1:0-8000 GCA_964558435.1 uncultured bacterium | reverse complement strand
AAGATTGAAATAGGAGACAATAATGACCCATGCAGCAAAAAGAATATGTGTTTCTGCAGCCTTACCAGATTTTCCCGGTAAGCTCATTCCGGATCTTTGGATCCACTGCATGTCTTTTCTTCCTGTGAAGGGCGCGTATTTAGCTTCCCGGATCAATAAGGCAAGTGCTCAGCTTTTTGGTAAAGCAATTAGACAGCATGTTTACTCAGATGGTCCATCATTAGCCTTTCTGAAAAACGCATTCCATAGGAATGCATTGGGATTTCCTTATCTTCAAGTCATTCAGGTACATCTTCCCGCGTTAAAAGTACTGAATTTTAATAGCAGCTGTGACGTCATTATTGGTGATATTCTAAGAGCGACTGAGAAAGAGGATTTAAGAAAAGGAGCGCTTTTAATTGTGCGCAGCGGGGGGTATTTAGGCACTCTTCATATGGATTTACTTGTAAAAATTCTAGGTGAGCTCATTGAGCGTTTTCCTCTTTTTGAAGAAGACGATGGATTTGCAACCCTAGATCAATTCAAGCTGGAGCTCTACACCTCCGTATTAAAAATGCTGCCTCACAACAAGCGCGCTGAATTTAATGGGAAAATCGCCGAAGGCAACTTTGCCTTGGAAGCAGAAGATAAACGCAGCGCACTTGCGCGCGCGATGACAATTTAAACGGAAAAATTTATGACAGCACCACTCAAGAGAATAAGACTCGATTTAAATCCATCGGGACCAGTGTTACTACCGAGAGATCTTGAAAACAGTAGTTTGTCTTTTTTGCCGCATTCTGATTGTCCTGCGGTAGCCGGCACATGCCGATTTTGGCGTAATTTTGGAAGAAATTGCTTAGGCAGTCGCGAAATTGTTTCTCTTTTCTTTTTGAAAATGAAAGAGGTGACGGAACCCCTAGCTAAACAACTTATGAGATCCTATCCTAATCTTCGAAGGTTGAATCTTTCTAATATTGTAGCGCGAAATCTCTTTGATGAGTGTAGCCCTTTTTTATATCATGCTCAGCCCGACCTCTACCAAAAATCTCTTGAAGAATTGTACAGAATCTTTAATCTTCTTCCGATTACGCATCTCAAGCCGCCCAGTGATTTCTCTGTGGAGGATCATCAAAAGTTAGTTTCAAGTTTCAAAAACTCAAAATTACGCATTTTAGACTACACATGTATTGGAAGTTTTCCTGCTTGTGTAAATAAAAAGGAGTTTTCTTTCTTGGATTTACTTCCAATGCTTCCGAAGATGTTAAGTGTTGTGGAGGTGCGCTTTAAAATAAAAAATACGTTGTTTCCACAAGGCTTGCTTGCTGAGAAATTCCCTAATCTTCAAGTGTTAAGAATCCAATCTGTCTATGTTACACGAGAGATTTGCATCTCAAAAAAGATGTTGGATACGCAACTTCCTAAGGGAATAACAACGCTCGATTTGCAAGGGATTACACTTTCCTAAGGAGTGGAGATTACGGTGCGCAATAGTCCCTTTTTTTCTTTCACTTCTACCAGCACCTTGTCGATGTGGTGCTCTTTCTTAGAGAGTTTTTTGGCATGCAGTGGCGAGATAACGACCTGGTAGGGAAAGAGTTTGGCGGCCATCAGGCTATAATGCGAGTCGGTGCGGATCAAGCAGTCAAAAGCGCCCATCGCAAAAAAATCTTCTAAGACATTTTTGTCTTGGCGATTTTCCTCGGTGCGGCACACAAAAACAAGGTCTTTTCCTATAAAAGCTTTTTCTAAGTCTTTTTTGAGAAGGGATGGATTTTGATGGTCGGTGAAAATGTGGATGTAAAGAGGCGTTTTATGCATTTCGGCCAAGATCTTTAAACCATCGATGTAATAACTCAGGGGAGGGCCTTTTAAGGGCCAAAGCGCTTGGAATTTTTTCACATCAAAGCCAGCTCCTGTTCGAATATGCAGAGCCACAGTGGTCCGATCTTGAGGAAGCGCTAGGTTAGGAAAATCGGCGCTTGGGCGGATATAAGCGCGTAGTTTTTCCACAAAAACCGGATCGTCCCAATTGATTTGGGTGTAGATCGGAAAAGCAGAGTCATATTCATACGCAAATTCGGGGGCATAGGGCAGCGTGACGAGAGTAGGCTGGCCCGTGTCTTTGCTTAAGCGCATGTTCCAAAATTTTGTGTAGCTTTGCGCAGAGCTCAAAACGCAGCTTTCTGTGAAATTTTTGATCATCGCCTGTTTGCTTAAAGCAAGCTGATCCCCGTAAGGAAAAGGGGTGTATACAAGCGGAAGGTCAAGGCTGTGGGCCAGCCAAAGAGCATGGGCAACCGATAAGAGATTATCGCCAAATCTTCCGCCGCTTAAGGTGTACGTGACGCCCGATTCAGGATGCACGCGCGCATGCACGATTGAGCAAAAACATAACAAAAAGAGGCACTTTTTTATCCATTCCATGAGTGGCATGAGATGTAGTGATAGCCTTGATTTTTGTATTCTTCAAGAGAAAAAGGGGCTTCGACGTTGGTCCATTTGAGAGGGCGGATCAAAACCTGTTTGTTTCGAGAAAAAGCAAAATTCATATAGATCTCGTACTCGGACGCGCCCGAAATGCTTTTTTTGATGTGCTCGGGTGCAACGCACGCGCAGAAGGCAAGCCAGAGGGGTTTTTTATGGTGGCGTTCAACGAGAGCAAAAAGCTCTTCCAAGATGGGGCGCTGAAAGAGCATGTGGTGGGTAATACACGAGTGGTGAGGAAAAAGTTTGTTTAACCCCGGAAGGAATTTTTTTGCGTGCACAAAGTACGGAAGATGGTGCTCTGTGCCGACATTGTATAAGCCGTTTCCAGAGTCATCGATGAATTCGACGGGATTCAAAAAAACCGTGTCGGCATCGAGGATTAAGACATTGGAAGAGATATCTGGAATCACAAAAGGGGCGTAGAGTTTGAGAAGCTGCTGAAAGTACCAGCCGATGCGTGAAGAGGGAAGCGCAAGGAAAGATCTCGCCTGCTGAGGATCTCCCTCTGTAAACAGAAAAGAGATCATGTATTTGTTGAAGGGAAAAAAGCTCTCATCAATCCATTCAGCATTGTCTGTCAAAGGGTGTGAAGAGACCACAAAAATCTTTCTTACCTGGGAACAATTTTTGCGAATTCCCGCGATGCAAAGGTCGAGCGTTCTACAATCTTTTTCATGGGCGGGTATAACGACATCGAGGGGTTCTTTTCCCCAGAGAAGAAGGCTAGCGGTGAAAAAAAATAGGAAAACTTTACAAAACATCACAAAACAGTATACCATGTAAACATATGGTCGACAAAACTAAATTTCTTGCTGAAGAAGCTCAAGGCTACAGATTCACAATCTACGGGAAGAGCGTTTTGGTCACGGAAGCGATGAAAAACTACGTGAAAGACAAACTGGTCAAAATTGAGCGGTTAAAAGATCACATCATGGATATCCATGTTTACATGGACATTCAAAGACTGGAACACGTGATCTCCGTTCTTGTGAAATTTGAGCATTTCCAGATTAAAGTCGGGGCAAGCAGCTCAGATATGTACGCTTCTATTGATGAAGCCGTCACGCGCCTGCAACGGAAACTGCGCCGTTGGAAGGGGCGGATCCAAGACCACAATGCCAAAAAACTCAATGTGATTGACATGACGGTGAATGTCCTTCACAGACCTTACAATCTTCTCGATGAAATCAACGGGGACATAGAAGCCCAAAGGCGGCATGAAGAAGAGGAAGTGTACCAGACCCCTAAAGTGATTGGCTCGGAAAAAATGCCTCTTAAAACCCTTACGAACGAAGAAGCAGTGATGAAGATGGAGCTCTCCGATGATCCTTTCCTCGTTTTCCGAGGAGAAGAAGATCGTAAGCTCAAAGTCATTTTCCGCCGCGATGACGGCAATTATGGGCTCATCCTTCCTGAATAAAATCTTTGATGGTTTTCGCAACACCTGGGTTGAAAGGACGCCGGAAGAGGTGGTCAGACAAGCCTTTTTGCATAAAATAACTCAGGAACTTGGATACCCAAAAGAGCTTGTGGTCGTGGAAAAAGAACTCAGCGAATTGCCCCATTTAAAAACGAGAAATGTTCCCATCCGTAGAGTGGATATTCTCTGTTATGGACGCAGTCCTGAAGGTACCCTTTTTCCTTTGCTTTTAGTGGAATGCAAAAAAGAGATGACAAAAGGAGATGAGCAGCAGCTTTTGGGCTACAACGCTTTTGTGCAAGCCCCTTTTTTTGCGCTTGTCGCGCAAAAAAACATTTTCTTTGCATCCGCAAAAACAAATAAACTTTTTTCATCGTTTCCTTCATACCAGGAGCTAGTAAAATTGTATGATGCATGATGTACTCTGCGTTTATGGCGGAGAGATGCCGTCTCTTTTAGAGGAGTACAGCTCTTGGTTAGAGCAGCAGGAGCAAAGACATTTGCTGCTTGTGCGCCCGCACGAGGCCGAGATGTTTTTAGAGCTGCATCCGCGGATCCACCTGCTGCACGAAAACGCGCATCCCGAGCGCATGCGCCACATTCTTTCTGCTTTTGCGCTTTGTCCTCTAGAGTACAAGGTCCATGCCTCGTTGGAAAATGGGGAAAAAGCGCTTGATGCTCTACGGAGAATTGAACGCCTACATCTCGGCGTTAGTTTGTCTTTTTTAGATTTTCGTGATTTAGGAAAAAAGATTCTTGCTAACTATCTTGCCAATTTTTTGCGGATTTCCTCTGCAAAAAAAGCCCGCGATCTTTTTGGGGCTTTTTCAGGAGTGCCTGCCTTAATTTGCGGAGCAGGACCCTCGCTGGAAGAAGACATGGAGAATCTAAAAAAATGGAAAAATCGCGCGCTCATTTTTGCAGGGGGGTCTGCAATACAGGTTTTGAGACATTTTTCTTTAGAGCCTGATTTCATTGCAGCGCTCGATCCCGAACGCGACCACAAAGTGCTTCCCCACGTGCCCTTTTTTTATCAGAGCCGTGTGGCAAAAGAGCTTCTTGCCAAAATCCCCGGAGAAAAATTGTGGGTAAAAGACAGCGGCGGATATCCTCTCGACCATTTTCTACACAGTTCTTTGGGAATAGAAGAGCCCCCATTTGATGCGGGGTGGAATGTCGCGACCTTATGTACGGCGCTTGCACAAGCTTTAGGGTGCAGCCCCATTCTTTTGGCGGGCATGGATCTTTCAACACCGAGTGAAAAAATTTACGCCTCTGGCGTGGAAGAAACAGTGGGCAGCGATTTCCTTGAAACGCAAGATGTGCAAGGTAAAACGGTATGGACCAAAAAAGATTGGTTGATTGCCGCCAGCTGGATGGAGGAATTTTTTCAAGCCCATCCAGAAACGCCTTTCATCGTCCTATCTAAAGGAGGACTTCCTCTAAAAGGCGCCTTGCGCACAAGTTCAGAAGGAGCGCTTACAACATGGGGACAAAAGCTAGAAAATTTCCAGGAAAGGATTGCACAAGAAGTACACAAAATTCAGGCAATAAGCTCTTTAGAAACCGTGCAAAAAGTCCATACTGAAGTCATAAAAAGCATGAAAACATGTGCGGAACTTGTATCAAAACTTCTTGTCCTCTTTGAGAAAAGGTATCCTAAACTTCCAGGAGAAACAGGAGAAGGGGCCCTTGCAGAGGTAGAACTTGAGGAAGAAACTTTTTATCAGACATTCCTTGTTCCGCTCTGGAATGTGTGGAGTCCTGTCATCTTACGAGAAAATCCTCAAGCCTCTATCTATGTGCACCGTTTGCTCTTTTTCCAGAGGGTTTTAAGAATATGATGGACCTGCTTCTAGAAAAATACCCTGCCCTCTATTTTCAGCTAGCCTACAGCTCTTGTCCTACAAAAAAAGTGGCCGAAGAAAAAATCCCTGAGCTTTCTTTAGAAAACATCGAGATTCTGTACATTTATGGAACGGGCTTGGGCGCTTCTTTTTTTCAGGTGCAAAAATGGCTAGAAAAAGAAAACGCCAGGCGGCTTGTTTTTTTAGAAGATGACATGAGCGCTCTTCAAGCGTGTTTTCAAGGGCCGCATGGACAAAAGCTTCTGGGGCATCCTCAAGTTGTATTCGCCTTCCTAGAAAACATAGAAAACGTCTTAGAAGAATGTGCGACCAAGTTCCCCGTTTCTCAAATACATGTTACAGCTCTTGAATCCTACGCACAGAAGAAAAAGCACAAGTTTTCTAAAATGCGCCTTCTGCTTTTAAGAAAAAGTGCCGCTCTTCATGCGTTATTTTCCGAAGCGCTTTTTTCCTCCAAACTTGTCCAGAATTTAGCACCCAATCTTGCACGGCTTCCCCACGGATTTTACGCGAACAATTTTATAGGAAAATACGCAGGGGTTCCTGCCATCATTTGTGGGGCGGGCCCTTCTCTACAAAAGTCCATTGAACACCTCAAAACACTCGAAAATAAAGCGCTCATTTTGGCGGGAGGCTCTGCCATCCCCGCGCTTCTCAACCAAGGGGTGACGCCACACTTGGCGATGGCCTTTGATCCCAACCATGAGGAGCTCCTCCGTTTTCATGCGTGTCCTCCTCTTGAAATCCCTCTCGTTTTTGGGGCCCGTTTGCATCCCGATGTCCTCGCGCGCTGCACGGGGCCGATTGGCTACCTCAAATCGGATACAGGCGGTCCCTTTGAAACATGGATGGAGGAAAAATTACAGATTGTAGGCGAGGCTATTGGTCCCGATCTTGGAAGAGAGGCTTTTTCTGTCACAACGATCGCCATTGCTTTTGCTTATGCGCTTGGATGCAATCCCATCATTTTAGAGGGAGTGGATCTGGCGTACACCCAGAAAAAGCGCTACGCAGAAGGTGTGGTGGCCTCCTCAACTGTCGATGTGAAATCCTTGCAAGAAGACATACGGGCAACAGAACGTGTCGTGCGCAGGAAAGATCAGCAGGGAAAAATGGTGGCGACACTCGTAAAATGGGTGATGGAATCAGAATGCATCGGCGCGTATGCGTGCAAGCACCCTGAACGGCTTTTTCTAAATGCAACACAAGGGGGGATCGGTTGTCCTGGGATGGCACATCTTCCTCTGGAAAAAATTCTAGAGCGCTATTGTGTGAAAAGTTTTGATTTGAGGAAGAGAATTGCACAAGACATCCGCGCGAGCAATTTCACGATTTCTTCCGAGACAATCGACACACTTTATCAAACATTGATTCACAGTTTAGAAAGATGCTTAACCTTTGTTGAAGAACTGTGCAAACCCGACATTTCCGAGGGAAAAAAGACATTTTTGCAGTTCGAACTAGAACAAGAAGAAGCTTATGATCCGCTTCTGGGGTTCATGGTGGGGGCTTCTCAGCACCTATTTAAAGAGACCTCTGTCTGGCCAGAAGCAAAAAAAGTCATTCAGGAGCTTCTATCCCATATGCGTGCAGCTTGTTCCGCAGCGTGCGCGCAGTAATTCCCAGAACTTTTGCTGCCTGAGTGCGGTTCTGATTTTGACGGATGAGCGTGTCCAAAATGTGCTGCTTTTCGAGTTCTTCAAGCGTGCAAGGTCCGCTCTTATCGCGCACTTTCTCTAAAAACAGATCTTCTTTTCTAAGGGTGTTGCCCTGGTGTAGAACAACGGCGCGTTCAATGCAATTGGCAAGCTCGCGGATGTTGCCTGGCCAAGGATACTCCAGAAGTTCCTTGTGCGCGTCGTGAGAGAGGTTTTTTATCTCTTTCTGATTTTCAAGACACATTCTTTCTAAAAAGTAACAGGCAAGAGGCAAAATGTCCTCTTTGCGTTCACGCAGCGGTGCAAGATGGAGCGGAACAACATTTAAACGGTAGTAGAGATCTTCACGGAAAAGTTTTTGTTCCACAGCTTCTTTCATATGCCGATTAGACGTGGATACAATACGCACATCCACACGTAGTGGCTTACTTCCCCCCACACGTTCAAATTCCTGTTCCTGCACGACCCGCAAAAGTTTTGATTGGACAGTGAGCGGCACTTCTGAAATTTCATCCAAGAGAAGCGTTCCCCCGTGGGCAAGCTCAAACCGCCGAAACGCCTAGGAAGAACGAGCACGTCCTGCCC
>CAZLDZ010000051.1:0-8086 GCA_964558435.1 uncultured bacterium | reverse complement strand
GGTCGCGAAGATCGTCAAAGTGCAGGCCTACATTTAATCTTTTCTGCACAAGTTCAAATGCACGTTCTGCCGCTGCTTTCTTTTCAGGATTTTCTATAGATTCGATCTGTTTTCTATAAGCATTGTCACGCTCTTCGAGATAACCTCTCTGTTTTGCAGAAAGTTTGAGCTCAGAAGTAGGTTTTGGCGTGATCGGAGCAAGAAGGACATAATTTCCTGCCTGTGTCACTTCACTTTTTGTGCCTAATTTAGAAAGGATTTCTGCCATCTTGGGCCACTGGATTTGCGCAAGGAACAACTGATCTGCTTCTTTCCAAGACACGCCGGAAGTTATTGTTTCTCCGCGCTGCACAATCATGCGCACATGCTTTTGCTGCACCGTTTTCAAGAGCTCTATAGAATTCGCTGTGGGAATCCCATCGACTGCAAGAATTTGATCTCCTGTTTGCAGAGGAGTGGCAAAAGAGGAGCGCACGCCACTTTCATAGTGACATTCTTTGGCTTCCTGGTCAAAGAAAGTGACCTCTTTTTCAACGACTGCCCCATTTGTCAAATTGTAGGGGATAAAAAAGAGTTGATCGATTTTGCTTTTTAGTCCGGCAGCATGCTGCCAGTCATCTAATTCTGCGCGCTCTTGAGAGGTGAATTTGATATCGCTAGCTTTAAGACGCGGCACCCGCGTCAGGAAAGTATCATCCCCTCTTTTTACTGTGAGAAGAGTCTTAGACTCATTGATCACCGTACCCAAATGAGCTAAAGAAAATATGACCTCCCCATTCACCCATAAAATGCGGTCTTGGGCCTGCATTCCGGCGTCTTCTAATAAAGAGCCACTACTGTGCATTTTTTTTACAGCTTGTGGACTGTAAATTAAATAATTTGCTGGAATCAAAACTCCAATCGTTCGAAATCCATTATCTTGGTAGGGGTTCTGATACCGCTCTAAAGTATAATCAAACGGCTCTGTCGTTTGGGTGGTGTAGTCAATCTTATTGCCTTCAATGCGCGTACTTTTCCCGTTTGTTACCGAGGCAAAAACGAGATCTTGAAAACCCTGAAACGTGCGGCCATTGTATTCTGTGATTTCATCGCCAGGCCGTACCCCCTTTTCAAAAAGTTCCGAGCAAGGGTCAACCCAGCCGATAAGATGTGTGAATTCTGCAAAGCGTTTCTCTCTTCCGCCCGTTGCCCAAATGAGGCTAAAAGCCGCAAAAGCAAAAATGATGTTAAAAATGGGGCCCATGAGGGCCACTTTGATGCGTGCGCTCGGGCTTTTTCCAAAAAAACCATCGGGAATTTGGTGCGGCTCGATCGAACCTTTTTTTTCCATCCCCTTAATCCGCACATAGCCGCCAAAAGGAAGCCAGCCAACCTGCCACTTAACTCCTTTTCTTTCCCAAGCGTAAATGGCCTTCCCAAATCCAATACTAAAAGCCTCAACGGTCATCCCCACACGTCGTGCCATAAAATAATGGCCAAGCTCATGAATGAACACGAGAAAGCCCAGCCCCAAACCCGCCAGCACAATATAAATAATATTCGGCATGGGGCTAATGCTACTGAGAAAGCTTTTATATCACAACAGAAGAGAGGTATGTGCTGCAAAGCAACAAAGTTGCTTTGCAGAAGAGATAAGATTTTATTGCTGTTTGAAATAGACATGTCGGGTGACACGGCACTTTGTGTCCGTGTCCCCGACTTGTGTGAAGGTAAGCGGCTACAAAAAAGCTTATCTTATTGCATGTTTTCTGAAAGAAAACATGCTTCCTTTGGAGGCTATTAATACTAGAAAGTAGAAGCAGGCGATGGTGGTGACGACGAGGCCGGAGGTGGAGAGGGGGAGGTCGTGGGATGAGAGGAGGTGGCGGGAGAGGGCGACGGCAAAGAGGGAGGCGATGGTTCCGAAGAGGCCGGCATAGAGGATGAGAAGCGGGAGTCGATTTGTGATGAGGCGGGCCGTCAGGACGGGTCCGACTAAAAAGGCAAGGAAAAGCAGAACTCCAACAGCGCGGAAGGCGCCAATTGAAGTTAAAGAGGTCAAAATCATGAGAAAATAGGTATAGAATCCCGAAGAGCGTCCCAGACTTTTTGCATGGACGCCATCAAAAGAAAAAAGCACAAATTCTTTAAAAAACAGGAGGATGAAAGTCAGGGTGATTCCCAAAAGAGAAAAAGAAATTTTCACATCATCGAAATGGAGAGCATCGACATTGCCCATAATTGCTTCGATGCCCAAATGCACATTGCGGGCAAAGAGCGTCACAAGAACGATACCGAGTGCAAAAAGAGTGTTAAAAACAAGCCCAATGCTTGCATCTTCTTGCAAACGGAGACGCCGGGAAAGAAATTGTGTGAGAAAAGTCGTTGTCATTCCCGTCGCCAAAGCGGCTATTAGAAGCACCGACAAACTAAAAGCATTTTCTGAAAGCAGATAGGCAACAACAATCCCGAGTAAAATTGTGTGGGATAAGGAATTGGCAAGCATCGTCATTTTTCTTAGCACCAAAAAGGTTCCGACAAGCGCTGATGAAATGGCAATTGAGCTGAGCACAAGGATTTGGATCTCATCCGAAGCAAGAGAACTGATGGGGAAATCCCCTCGTAAAAATTGGCACAACCTCGTGAAGAGCACACCAAAAAACTCTAGGAAATTTTTGTTTGAATAAGGATTAAACATGATGAGCTGCTGGGATGGGTTGTGCATGGGGATCTTCTTGAGGATTGCGCAAATATTCGGTTAATTCTTTTTCAAGATCGGGAGTGATAATATGCTCCATCTCTTCTGCACTGCGGTGGACTTTCTCAGCCCCCTGTCCCAAGGAAACAAGATAGACTTCCCAAAGGCGGTGCAGACGTACAATTTGAGCCGCTTTTTTTTCTCCTTCTTGGGTCAGCCGGTGGTTTGCGACCCACTTTTTTGCTTCAAGGCGCCTTTGGAGAAAGCGTGGGAGTTCTTCAAAAGGCTTGCCTCTCCACAGACCTTTTAAGGCATTTTCCAGGAGGCAGCGATTTTTAAATCGACTAATACGAATAAGACGGCTGACAAGTCCTGCCTTCGGAGCAAACAAGAGAGAAAGAAGGCATAAAAAAGAGGCGACCAGCAAGATCATCGGTCCTGTAGGCAGGGAAAAATTTTCTCGAGAAAATTCTACAGAGAGAACGTTTCCCAAAAACCCGCTGATTAGGCCAAAGCCTGCAGCAAAAAAGAAAAGAAGCGAAAGTTTATTCGTGAGCTGCCTTGCAGCAACAGCCGGGGCAATCAGCATCCCCGACATCAAGATCACCCCGACACTTCTCATGCCGATGACAATGGAAAGAGCCAGCAAGAAAAAAAGGAGTGTGTCGATGCGCAAGACGTGCACGCCAAGAGTCTTGGCAAAATCCCGATCAAAATTAATCAGTTTCAGTGGACGAAAGAGCACAAATAAGAATCCCACAACCACCGCGAGCAAAAACGCATAAATCAGCACATGCGTCTTTACCATCGTTGCCACCTGGCCATAGAGAAAAACATGGGCTTGATTATACCAAACAGGGTAGACTTTCTGGATGTGACTTGCCGCTAAAATCCCTACGCCAAAAAAGAGAGAAAGCGCAAAACAGAGCGCGGCATCACTTTTGATTTTTAAGCGCATCTCCAAAAAATGGACAACCCACAATCCTAGAAGCGACGAAAAAAAAGCGCCTAGAAGAATTCCAAAACTTGCAATCTCTGAACTTACACTCACAAGCGGTGCAAGGACAAAAATGCTTAAAACAATCCCCGGATACGAAGCATGAGAAAGTGTCTCTGCTAAAAGGCACTTTTTGCGCAATAGAGCCACCACTCCAATTAAGGATGAGGAAATACACATGAGAATGCTGCCCCATGTAGGCGCCCACAATACAGGATCGGTAAAGTAATGGATCATAATTTTAGTCCTACCGACTTTGTATGAGAAATTTTTGCAACTTCATCCAACAAGAAACTGCCCCGGCCATAAGTGCGTAGTAGATTCTCTTGGTGGAAAATCTCGGAGACAGGACCATGCGCGACAAGGCATGTGTTCAACATCAAAAGCCAATCAAAATAACGGGAAACACTCTCCAAGTCATGATGCACAATCACAAGAGTCTTTCCTTGTTTGGCAAGGGTTTGAAAAAGCTCGATTAAATGTTTTTCCGTGGCGATATCGACCCCCGAAAAAGGCTCATCCATCAAATAAAGATCTGCTTGCTGGGCAAGTGCTCTTGCAATGAATACTCTCTGTTGTTGCCCACCAGAAAGCGCCCCAATTTGACGATCCGCAAAAGGAAGCATCCCTACTTTTTCCAGGGCTTCTTGGGCCATTTTTTTGTCTTGTGCTTTTGGCCATTTAAAAGGACCCAAATGGCCGTACCTGCCCATGAGCACCACGTCTTTTACAGTGAGAGGAAAATCCCAATCCACACTCGTCCTCTGAGGAACGTACGCAATATTTCCCCGCATCTCTTGCAAACTCTTTCCAAAAAAGGAAGCCGTCCCTGAAACGGGATTCAGCATTCCCAAAAGAGCTTTCAAAAGAGTGCTCTTCCCTGCCCCGTTCGGTCCAATAATTCCTACAAGGGTTCCTTGAGGAATTTTAAAATTGATATCCCAAAGCACCGGCGTTTTCTCATAATTCACTGTCAGTTCTTCAACATGCAGCGCGTTCTCTGTCATTGTGTTTTCTCCCATTCTAATAGGAGAAGATTGGCATTATGCTGAAGCATCCCCAGATAGTTTGCTGCATCCGAATGAGAAGGTCCTACCGCATCTCCATAAAGTGGCGCATCCGAGATTTCGACATGCAGCCCTTTTTGCCGGCAGGCACTGACAATTTTTTTGAGAGAGTCTCGGTTGACATTGGATTCTGGAAAAACACAAGAAATGCGGTGGGCGATCAAGTGGTCTACAATTTTTTGGATGTCAATCACACTCAATTGACCATCAGGAGCAAGTCCTTCTGGAGCCGCAAACCGTTTTTTCCACGTCCCCGATTTTTGCTCTTGAGCACTTGCCAGATATTCTCGAGTAAAATAATTAAAAGCATCGTGGCTCGTCACAAGATAACGTACATCGGGAGAGATTTTTTGAAATTTCTCTTTAATTTCTCCATGCACTTTCAGCATTTTCTTGCGCAACTCTTCTCCATTTTCTCGGAAAACCACAGCATGCTCTGGGTCAATGTTTCCAAGAGCTTCCACGATCGGCTCAATCGCCTGTGCCCAGAGAGAAACATCCATCCAAACATGCGGATCTTTTTGCCCATCCTTCCACAAAATGGACCCAGGATTGCGTTTTGAAATTTCATCTCCTAACGCCACTTTACAAGGGTGCTGTTCGATTTTGTAGCGCAGGCTCGCCCCATGTTCAAGACCAAGCCCATTATAAAAAACAATCTTGGCAGAAGAAATTTTTTCATCATCTCCTTTGACAAGTTCATAGCGATGAGGATCAATTTCTCCGCGAATCAAAACATGCGCGCCCACGTGTTCTTTTCCAATTTCTTGAACCAGATCATGGATCATCGCCGTCGTGGACAGAACCGTGATTTTATTATCGTGTTTGATAGAACTAGAAGATCCAGAACAACCGAATAAAATAAGAAGAGAAAGAAGCCATTTCATAGGGATTATAATCTCTTTTTCTAGAAAAAAAATCCAATACAAAAAGATCATGTGTTGCTTAAAAAGCATCACATTCCATAAAATTCGATAATTGCGAAAAATTTGGAACTTTCTCTAACAAAAAGAGGGTAACTATGAGCCAAGAGACAAAAAAAAGCTTAAAAGAGATTGAAGATGTAATCTCAAAAGCAATTAAGAAAGTGGGTGGAAAAAAAGAAAATGATTTGTGCAAATTTATTCCTATCACTAGCGGGGGATATATGCACCATTTCACATTGCGCAAAATGCGGATGAAACAACCACAAGAACTCTCTTCGTTAATTGAAAAATTTATTATTCATTCTGAAAGACCCCAGAGCGTTGCTCCTAAACAAAGAGCTGCGCGTGGATCTCGCAAACGCCGCGATCAAATTACTTTTACTAGAGGTCAACTCGAAAGAATGCTGACCATCGCAAGACTTGCCGGCGATAAAGAAATGGTTACTATCTTAAGTCCTAAAAAATCTCTTGCTACCTGCAAACGGGAACTCATCGCGTCGATTCGTCATGGAAAAGCAGAGCAAGAGCTCTGGAATTCTTATATAGAATCTGTGAATGCTCAGCAGACAATCCTATCTTCTGAGATGTTCTCACAGGGACTTTTAAGATAATTCTTTAACTGCGCATTGACTTACTTTTCTACTTGAATTAAAAGGGAAATGGGTTATAATTTCCCTGCAATTTTAACTTTTTTTTAAGGATATACGATGACTCAGACAATCAAACGTGAATTTGGAAAGTGGAGGTCCTTCTTTTGGCCAGTCCACAATTTCGAATTAAAAAAACTTCTCCCGATGCTCTTCTTGTTCTTCTTCATTAATTTTAATTATACCATTTTAAGAGACACGAAAGATGCATTAATTGTGACTGCACCAGGATCCGGGGCTGAAGCCATTCCCTTCTTGAAGGTCTGGGGGGTACTTCCCTTTGCGATCTTGTTCATGTTATTGTACGCAAAATTGAGCAACGTCCTTTCTAAAACACGCCTTTTTTATACAACCATCTCCATCTTTATCACTTTCTTTGCTCTCTTTGCTCTCGTTCTCTACCCGATGCGCGATGTCCTGCACCCTACAGAAGCTGCTGACAAGCTTCAGGCGTTCCTTCCCAAAGGGTTTAGCGGGCTTGTCGCTCTCTTTAGAAACTGGACTTATGCCCTTTTTTATATCATGTCGGAACTTTGGGGTAGCGTTGCCGTCTCCCTCCTTTTCTGGGGATTTGCCAACGATACAACCCGCGTTTCTGAGTCAAAACGTTTTTATGCAATGTTTGGCCTTGGCGCTAACCTTGCGATGCTTTTCTCAGGACCTGCAATCGTCTATTTCTCAGACATCCGCAGCAAACTCCCTGCAGGAGTAGATCCTTGGGGCGTTTCTTTAAATTATATGTTAACACTTGTGGTCCTCTCTGGATTCATCACAATGGGTGTCTACTGGTGGATCAATAAAAATGTTCTTACTGATGCACGTTTTTATGACCCTAATGAGCTCAAAAAGGCAAAAAAAGAGAAGCCCAAAATGCCTCTCAAAGAAAGTTTTGCTTTCCTTGCCAAATCTAAATACCTCGGCTGCCTTGCTATCCTCGTGATCGGCTACGGTATCGCCATCAACCTCGTTGAAGTGACCTGGAAAGGACAGCTAAAACTCCAATACCCAAATCCTAACGAGTACAGCGCCTTCATGGGCTACTTCTCGACAGTGACAGGTATTGTGACCATTCTGATGATGCTTTTCGTCGGAGGAAACGTGATCCGCAGATTTGGATGGGGCGTCGGTGCTCTTTTCACCCCTGTTGTCCTTTTGATCACAGGAATCGGCTTCTTCTCTTTTGTTATCTTTAGAGACAGTTTGACAGCCTTCATCGCAATGCTTGGAAGCACTCCGCTCATGCTTGCCGTTCTTTTTGGAACAGCACAGAATATCATGAGTAAGTCATCCAAATACTCCCTCTTCGATCCGACCAAAGAGATGGCCTACATTCCTCTTGACCAAGAGTCCAAAGTTAAAGGAAAAGCTGCCATCGACGTCGTTGGAGCGCGCTTCGGCAAAGCCGGAGGGTCTCTGATTCAGCAAGGCCTGATCATTGCACTGGGCTCACTTGCTGCCATCACCCCTTACGTCGCAGGCATTCTCTTCCTCATCATCTTTGCGTGGATTGGAGCATCCAAATCCTTAAGCAAGCAATTTGGCAAGCTGAACGCCGAGAAAGAAGAGCAAGCTAAGGCTGCACCCCAAGAGCCCGCCCTCGCCAAAGGCAGCGCTCAGCAAGTCCCCAGCTAATAAGCACCCACAATGTGAGTTTTCTGAAGCGGAAAACTCACATTTCCATAAAAAAAATAAAGAAAAGATTTTTTGTAGCCGCTTCCCTTCACACAAGTCGGGGGTCTGGCGTTACACGTCCCGACCCCCCGCTGGCCCCC
>CAZLDZ010000050.1:0-8168 GCA_964558435.1 uncultured bacterium | reverse complement strand
AAGTCTCATCAATCAAAATAAGCAGATTGTCATCACTTCTGATAAACCTCCAGGGCAACTGAAACTCTCTGAGCGCATGATCGCGCGCATGGAATGGGGTCTTGTGGCGCATGTGGGTGTGCCCGATCTTGAAACGCGCGTGGCTATCCTTCAGCACAAAGCAGAACAGCGGGGGCTACGTCTTCCTCAAAAAGTGGCTTTTTTCATTGCAGAACGTATCTTTCACAATGTCCGGCAATTGGAAGGAGCTTTGAACCGACTTTCAGCCTATTGCCGCTTAATGGGACTGGACATTACCGAGAATGTCGTGGAAAAAATCTTGAATGAACTTTTTCAGCCTTCTCCACATAAACGCATCAGCGTGGAGAATATTTTAAAGAGTGTCGCGTCAATTTTCGAAGTGCGTCTCTCTGATCTTCGGGGAACTTCGCGCACAAAAGAGATTGCTTTTCCACGGCAGGTTGCCATGTATCTTGCCAAAGAGCTCATCAATGAGTCCCTCATCAAACTGGCTTCCTACTTTGGAGGAAAAACCCACTCTACGCTACTCCATGCTTGGAAAAAGGTCGCCTCTAAGTTAGAAAAAGATGAGGCGTTAAAAAAACAAATTTTGCTCGCCCGCCGTAACTTGGAGATTTAACATTATGCTCAAGAAATATGCAAAAAGCTTGCTAGACAAAGAGATTACATCTGCCTTTGACACTCTTTCCCACGCAGCTCCACACAGTGAATTTGGACTGGGAATCAAAGGACAAGAAATGCTTCTTGACCCTTCTTTTGAAGAACCGGAAACCACCATCGGTGAAAATGTCACGATGAAAGGAACGCTCGTCTTCCAGCGCCTTTTGCGTGTCGATGGCAATTTTGAAGGTGAGCTCCAATCTCAAGGAAAACTCATCGTCGGACCTCAAGGGTGCATCAAAGCTCACATCCATTTAGAAGAAGCGTTTATCTCGGGAAAAGTCGAGGGAAATATCACCGTAAAAAATCGCCTTGTGCTGCGCGGTCGAGCCGAAATTACAGGCAATATCACGTGCGCCACGCTCAGCGTGGATGAAGGGGTTCTCATTAATGGCCACGTCCAAGTGGGCAAGGTCGAGACACCCACAAGCTATTTGTCTGAACAGTTTTAAAGAAACAAGAAAAAACAGGATGAACACGATCGCTGCTTGCGCAGCGGCACGATCCGCTCCTCACGGAGCGGGCAGGATAATTTTTCTTCATCCTGCCGCTGCGCAGCAGCGATCGTGCCGGCGAAGCCGATCGTGTTCATCCTGTTTTTCTTTCAAGGACAAGTCACATCATTTTATCTTCAGGACATTTGTCCCGACGATGTTGTCTTCTTTTAGGCTTCGGAGGGCTTCATTGGCTTCTTCGAGCTTGTAGGGGTGGGTTTTCACATGCAAATGTGTGCGGCTGGCGATTGAGAGAAATTCGCGTGCATCTTCGCGCGTGAGGTTGGAGACTGAGCGGATCTGGCGCTCTTCCCAGAGAAGCTTGTAGGCAAATGTGGGAATGTCGGTCATGTGGATGCCTGCACAGACAAGGATCCCTGCCTTGTTCAGTGACTGCAAAATTGTAGGCACAAGCGTACCGATGGGCGCAAAGAGGATGGCAGCGTCGAGGGGCTTGGGCGCAGGAGTGTCGGAGGAGCCTGCCCACGTGGCCCCTAGTTTTTTAGCAAAATCTTGACCCTCTTTATCCCCTTTTCGCGTGAAAACAAAGACTTCCCGGTTCATGTGAAGAGCGACTTGGAGCAAAATGTGTGCAGACGACCCGAATCCATAAAAACCGATCCGATGGGCGTGTCCTGTAAATTTCAAGGCGCGATAGCCGATGAGCCCTGCGCACAGAAGCGGGGCGGCATGCTCATCGTCATAGCTGGAAGGGATGGGAAAACAGAATTTTTCCTCTGCTAAGCAGAATTCGGCAAAACCGCCATTCTGCGTGTACCCTGTGTATTCGGCCCGGTCACACAGATTTTCTTTTTCTGTACGGCAAAAGGGGCAGTTCCCGCAGGTTTTTCCAAGCCAGGGCACGCCCACTTTTTCACCGATGGTGCGGCTTGTGACGCCAGGACCCACTTCAACAACTTTACCGACGATTTGATGGCCAAGAATGAGCGGGAGTTTGGGGTGTGGAAGATCGCCTTGACTCACATGAAGATCGGTACGGCAGACGGCGCAGGCAACAACTTCAATGAGCAGCTGCCCTTCGCCTGGTTCGGGAATGGGAACGTGTTTTAATTGGAGGGGCCTGCCGATTTTTTCTAAAACCATGGCGCGCATTGTCATAATGCAACACCTGCCGCAAGTGCGCTGAGTCTACTGGGGAAAATTTCAGAAAGTGCCTCTGCACATAATCTTAGAGAATCTTCAAGCATGCTGCTCACTACTAATACATGTTTATCCGATAATGCGCAGTGCTTTTTGCAGGCAACTTTTCCAACAAGTGTGACTTTGAGCATATCAAACACGGGGCATTCAAGGAGTTTGGCAACTTCTGTCGCAAGCAATTTGTGGGGTTGAAAGCCGCGAAAAAATGAACGCATGGGCATCTCAGGAGCAGGGACAATCAGCTCAGGTGGGGGGATCTCAAGCTGCAAAAATTGCACGACCATCCAAGAAGCCAAGTCTTGCGCAAATTCGGGACGTCTTCCTGAATAAAATTGCTGGTGGATAGTTTGAGCCGGACCAAACAGCTCAAAGGCGGCGATGCTACGTCTAAATGGCGATCCTCTTAGGATGCAGGAATTGCATTTTTTGCCCTGTGTTTCATGAAAACAGCGCGGGCAGCGCCCCTCGCGCGAGGCGAGGGTTAAATTCTTGAGACATGAGTCACACAAGCGCTTTTGTTCATGCAGCCCCTCTTGGCAATGCACACACAACATTGGGTAGAAAAAATTAAAGGCGAACCTTAGGCTTTTCGAGAGTCCCACGCACTTTGAAGATGAAGGGTTCAACAAGTTTAAGAGCCACATTTTGTTTCATTTTCACGTCGACGTGTACGTTACCTTCAAGATCGACATAAGCGGGCGCATTTTCTGCTAAAAAAAACTGAGAGCGTTTTGCGTCGCTAAATGTATTTTTGAGGCTTGTGATGTGCAATTTTCCATTTTTTAGTTCGACTTCCATTTCTCCATACACGGGAACCATGAGACCTGGGTCGAGTCCAAGATCTTTAATGAATTCAAAAGGCAGCTCTAAAAGTGAGGTTTCTTTTTTAAAGGCATTGACGAAGTTCAGGTGTCCTTGGGCACGAAAACTCTCTTTACGTCCAAGCTCCCCTTTGAAGTCTACGAGGCTAAAATTTTTCACAATGAGGGGTTTTTGTGGACGCGCAGCCTCTTTTTCCTTTCTGAGAAGAGAGGGACAAAAGTCAAGAATTTGGACAAGAGGTGCATCTAGATACCAGCTATTGGTAAGAGAGCGTTTTTCTAGTTTGAGCTTTTTAATATCAGCCCTTCCTCCTCGATCTTGCACTGTGAGGTTACGTAAGAGTAGATGATTAACACTCATTTCTGCCTGCGCTTGCACACCATCGATTAAATACCCCATGCATTCGCAATTTTTCCCCAGAAGTGTCCCTTGAAAGCTCACCTCTTTTTTTAAAAATGAAAAGTCACCAGAAAGCTCAAACCCTTTTCCAAAAGGAAGGGTGATTTTAGGAAAAAACTTTTTAAGACTGGAAAAATCGACTTTAACGGTGCCTGAAAGTTTTTCTTGGTTTTGGCACAGTTCTGCTTTTACACCCGAAAAGGCCCCAAAAATACTTTCCCAAATTAATCTCTTTCCGAGTCGAATCTTGACGTTTAACCCTTGTTGCTCAGGATCTTCACGCGCTGTAAGAAGAATTTTTTTTTCCGGCGTTTGGATGTGTGTGTGCAAAAAAATGGGTTTTTGATTCAGCTGGGTTTTACAGTGAATATCCCAAGCTTGATCATCTGCACTCACGCAAAAGTCGTCTAAAGTAAAACGGAGCTCTTTTTCTGGAATACAAAAGGTGGCAGAAGTCAAAGAATATCCGGTTTTTGGAGCATGAGAAAACCCGATATTTTTTTCAGTTTTACAGACTAGCTTATCCATTGTGAGCTCAAGTCCCACTTCTCCTTGGGCTTTTTGCTGAACAAAATCGTACTCCACTTTCCCTTGAGCTTTAATGCAATTTGTCTCGGAGATGTCGAGTCGAAGTGCATCGACAATGGCATGGAGTTTTGCGTGAGCAAAGACCCCTCTTCCCTGAACAAGCAGTGCATCTTTTTTCATTTCAAAAGAAGGGATGAGAATTTTCTCTTCTTGCACGCTTAAAATGGCATTGAAGCTCATCCCGTCAAGTTGCACTTGACTAATGACCCACTCATTTCCTCTTCGTTCTCCTTTGACTTGAAACGTTTCATAGAGTTTTCCATGGAAAAGAAGCTTTTTCCCTTCAAGTTCAAAAGAAAAGGCATTCCGGTAATGGAGGCGCAGATTGCACGCACTTTCACAGCGAAAAAGTGTGGGGTCGAAAGAGATAATCCCTGCGCGCTTCAAAAACTGGAGCTGCGTTGTTAGTTCTTTTCCAGAAATGCAAAATCTTCCATCGATAAAGAGAAGGGAACCATCTTCTTTTAAGACGATCTTCAACGTGCCCATTTTTGTTTGGAAAAAATGAGAATACCCGGGGTCAAAGAGAAACAGGACTTCACCGCTTTCTCCCCCTTCAATGCGCCCACAAAAACGGCACGCTTCTGTTTTTTCTTGTGTCAGAGAGAAATCGAAGGACCCGTGCACTCCTTTTTCCTTCGTCAGAAGAAACTCAGGAAAATCGATTTGATACTGAAGGCCATCTTCTACTTGGAGAATGCCATGTCCATTTTTGCAGGTCAGACTTTGAGCATGGGAGTCTGCCTCGAGGTCTAAGCTCGCCTCTTTGAGGAGGGTCTGAGAAGACAGGGCGATCTCTGCTTCTTGGAGTTTGCCTTTGAAGCGCCAGGCTGTGGTATTATCTTTCCGATGCGCATAAAAAGTAAGTCCCCCTTCTTGGCATGTCACCCGTCCTTTACGGGGCAGCGGAAGGTGGGGAAAGGAGATGACGCGTTGCAAAAATTTCGTAAAGTGGGGCAAGGAAGCTGTCACGGATGTAGTTTCTAAGATGAGATCTTCATCTGTCACGGCAACCCTTCCATAAAACTTGACACCTTCACACTCGGCTTCCATCCCTTCGAATACACAGCCGGCCTTTGAAAGGGTGCACAGACCGCGGATTTTTTGGAATTCCAGGTGGTTCTCTTTTTCCACAATTTTTGCATCTACAATGGGAATGCTTCCTGTGAACTCCTCTTTTTCAAAGCTGTAACAGAGGATTGCCTTTCCCTCTTTTTTAAGATGCATGGGGTCTTTAATGCCGATATTGTGCAGCTCAAAATCTAGAGAGGGGTGGTGTAAAGCTAAAGTTTCTGCATGGATTTCAGCTTCAATTTTTTTGCGATCAAAAACCCCCATGCACTCCAAAGCCCCTTCTGTAGTAAGCCCAGGATACAATGGGGAAATAAGCTCGAGATAAACGGGTGAAGCATGCCCACGGAACCACCCAGAAGATGGGGTAAAAATGTCTAAAATGGTGTGGGCTTTTGAGGGAAAGCTGCATCCGATATCGATCGTGCCCGCCCCAATGGACAGCTTGCCTAAAATATCCTGACTTGTGGAATCCTTTTCAAGACCGATCTCCAGCGAATGCCCTAGATATTTTCCTGTTAAAAATCCCTGAGCATGCTTCGGGTCCATCGTGAGACCAAACGCGTGTGCTGCAACTTCAACCGGACCCCGTTTAAAGGAACTGTTCTCTCCCTTCACGTCAAAATGGTTGAAACTCCACGCATTATCTTTATGCGAAAGATCTATAGATGCTTTCAGTTTTTCCGTTTGTATTTTTGTTTCCCCAAAACTGATAAGACTCTTCTCTAGCTCGACATCTGCAAATTCAAGGCGTTGAAGAGCGCCAGAACGGAGGTGGGCGGTGATTTTTCCGTGCAATAGGCCTTCTGTGATTCTGTAAGGAAGCGGTGAAGAGACAAGATTTAACAGCTCGGCGCCCATGTCTTGAATTTCAGCTTGAACCACATATTCTTCTTTTTGTGGATGGCAGAATGTAACAAGGGCGTGCATCGCGGCTTCTTTTTCACTATTTATTGCAAGAGAGATTTCCCCCCAAAAAGAGCCCTCCCTACGCATCTCACCCTTTCCTTCTGCTTGCACAAGCAGCGGCTCTTTGTTGCAATGGAGCACGCCAGTTAAGGAAAGCTTTGGTTCTTTGTCGGTTTCTAAGAGGATTTGGGCTTTGGTATGGCTGAGAAGAGGAGTTTTTTCTTGTTTTTCATCGATAAAATAGACGCCAGCCTCCTGCGCTTCCCATTCACTGACAATTTGGGAAAAATCAGATAATAAAAGTTTTCCTTGCAGCTCTTGTGCTTCGATTCCGAGGGCCATTTGGGGATGAAATAAGGCAAGGGAATGCCCATTCATTTCACCACTGACTTTTTCTAAAGCAAAATCCCTGGAAAAGAAGAGGCCCGCATCCATTTCAATCACCCCTTCTTCACATTTCCAACCCTGCAAAAGAGAGCTGTCAAATAGACCGATAAGACCTGTGAAACTGGGGGCTCCAATTCCTTCGGTTTTTAAATGGGCCACAAGTCCTGCATTTTCTAGACCGATGTTGATTTGGAATAAGGGAAGGTGAAAAAGAGCAGGGTCCTGCGCAAGGACAAATTGGCCAATCTCTTCGCGATTTTTTCCTTGTGTGAACGCAAAATAATAGCGTTGATTTTTCTTGGAGACAGGAAGATCAAGCACTCCATTTTCTATACGAAGACTCATTCCCCAAAAGCGCTGGGGCACCAAAAGAAAAAGGGGAAATGCTGCGCTTGAATTTTCTTCTTCATCGATGTGAATTTCAGGGTGTGAAAGCGTCAGGGCTAGATTTAAAAAAAGAGGCTTAAATCCCCATTTGAATTCGAGATCCGCTTGATCCAAGTGCAACTTAAGTCCATCATCATGATAGCGAATTCCATGTGCTACAATGTGATTTCCCTTCCAGTCGAGCGCATCATACGTCACAGAAGAAGAAAGAACTAAAGCCAAGACCCCCTTGAGAATGGCTTTGCGTAAAAGAAAAAGACTTCCGATGAACAGAACAGAGAAAAAGAGAAATTTCTTTTTCTTAGAAATCATGGTGCAACGAGGGTTAAATATTGCTCACGGGTAAGAAGAGCTTCCCATTCTTTCTTGTTTATCAGTTTTATTTTAAAGAGCCAACCTGCTGCTTCAGGGTCTGTATTGATTTTCCCAGGATTCTCTTTGAGCTCCGTATTGATCGCAATGATTTCTCCCGATATGGGCGCGTAAATATCACATGCAGCTTTGGTCGACTCGAGCACAACAATCTCCTCACCTGCTTTCACATGCTTTCCTAAAGCTGGAAATTCTACGTGAACAATTTCGCCAAGTTCTTCTTGCGCCTGCTTAGAAATCCCCACGATTCCGTATTCGTTTTCTAAGCGAACCCATTCATGGGATTCTGTAAATCTCATGATGATTTTTCCAGTTTTATGCTGCTCCAAAGAGCAGGTTCTTGTTCAATCGCATACATTTTAGAAGAGAGACTAAAATGCTGCGCCTCTTTTCGATGTCTACGGACGCGGTAAGTCATCCCTAAACGATCAAAAGAACTTGGATCATAACCATGAAGACAATTCGAAGGAATAGTGATTTCAAGCACATAATGTTTTTTCCCAAATTGCGCCTCTACCAAAATTTCATTGGGCTCACACAGAGGGTGTGTATCTTCTGTGCGGAAGCGTGTGAGCTCACAGGTTTGTATTTCTCCGACTTTCTGAGGAAGAATCACAAAATGGTGGCAAAAGCGGGTTAAAAAACCCGCAGTTTTTAAATCTCTTGTATCCAGAAAAAGCTCTACGGCATCTCCCTTCTGAAATTGGGGAAATGCACACTCTTCAAAAGCCTGCTTCACATGGAAAGCAAAAAACAGCGCTTTGGCATTCCATCCCATGGAAACTTCAGCAAAACTCTCTTCTCCCAAAAAAGAAGCCGTTTCGGAAAGTTTGGTTAGCCTCATGCAGTTTTGCGCAGGAAAAACCGAAAAAGAAGTCGCAAAAAAATCCAGAGGAA
>CAZLDZ010000049.1:0-8173 GCA_964558435.1 uncultured bacterium | reverse complement strand
GAACAATGGCCGCTCGCTCCAGAGCAAAAAATCTGCTCAAGCCTTCTTGCATATTCTCTCAATCTTGTTTTAAATCACTATAGTCCGTGCGACCGACGAACGCCATGTGTAAACACATGGCTGAGGAGGTCGATGTGAAAGATCACGAAAAGCTCCCAAAGACCGAAGGCCCAGTTTGTGGACAGTCTCTAACGTAATTTTCCTGACCAGCCCAGCTTGGTGCGCAGCGTGGAAAAATAGTCGCGGCGCTTGAGCGCCACGAGGCGGAAGTTTTTTTCGGCGCGCGTCAAGCGGAGCATTTCTCCGGTGCGCAAAAACTGGGGGGTAAGACCATCGGAGCGGATTTCTAGGGGCTCATATTCACTTAAATATTGGACTTGGATTTCGATGTGGGAGGTGAGCACGATCGGGCGGTTGGAGATGGTGTGCGGACAGATGGGGGTGATGACGAGGGCTTCCAAGTGGGGGCTGATGATGGGGCCGCCTGAGGCAAGGGAGTAGGCAGTCGAGCCGCTCGGGGTAGCAATGATGACGCCATCCGCTTCAAACGTGTTGAGGTAGAGTCCATCGACATGGATTGCGACTTGCACAAGGCTGGGATTTTGCGCGCGGTGGATGACGACATCGTTGACGGCAAAGCTTTTTGCGCCGTTTGCCATCTCAGTCTGGAGCATGACCCGCTCTTCGATCTTGTAGGCACCCGACAAAAGATCTTGCAGGCTTGGGTAGATGTCAGAGATGGGCACATCTGCAAGAAATCCTAAATGACCGATGTTGATCCCTAAAATAGCGGCGTCAAGATCGATGTATTTGTTGACAAGGCGCAGGATGGTTCCATCGCCTCCCATGGAGATGAGAAATTGGATCTTTTTTTTGTCGACCTGCGACAGGGGAGTGGCGCCAATTTCAGCAGCATCTTCATCTTCTGCAGCAACTGTAACACCTTGATTTACGAGAAATTCCCGGATGCCGATCGCCAGGTTCCTCGAATCTTTTTTATGCGTGTTCGGAAAAAGCGCAATGATCATGTGAGCACGCTTTCTCGGCTTTTAGAAAAGTCTTGGCGCATGAGCTCTCCTTGAGGACTGACGGCAGGTGTGCCATCCCGGTTTTTCATCAGCACCTCGATTTTTTGTTCCGCATCGACGAGTTTTTTCTGGCAGAGCTGGATGAGCGCATCTGCTTCTTCGTAGAGCTTGATCGATTCATCCAGAGAAATGGCTCCTGAATTCATTTTCTCCAAAATCTGTTCAAGGCGCGTGTAGGCTTCTTCAAATGTACTCATAAAATTTTTCCTTTGACTTGTCCATCGTGAAATTGGAGGTGAACAAGATCATTTTCTTTGAGAGTTGTTGCTGAAAAAATAGCGGAACCGGTTTTTTCACAAAAGACGATTGCGTAGCCTTTTGTGAGGAGGTTTTTGGGATTAATTGCACCGAGGTGTGCCGAAAGCATACTGAGTTTTTGCTTGTAGGTGGCCAAACGCACGTGAGGACTTCCTGCACTCTTTGCTTTTTGTAAAGCCAAAAGCCCCAATTTTTTTTCCTGCAACTTTTTTTGCAGGGCGTGCGTGATTTCCGAGCTTGCCTCATCCACCATCTGTGCAAACTTCCCCACAAGAAAAAGGGGTTTAGAAAGGGCGGGCTGGCGCATCAAGGCTTGCAGACGCGCTTTTTGGCTGCGGACCTGCTGGTGCAGGGTGTCTTTTAGCCGTTTTTGCACAGTGGCAAGAAATTGAAGCTCTTTATTTTTTTCTGCCATGGCAATTTCTGCGGCAGCAGAAGGGGTCGGTGCGCGCACATCGGCCACAAAATCGGCAATGCAAAAATCGGTTTCGTGACCGACTGCCGAAATGACGGGGATTTTCGAGGCAAAAATAGCACGCGCTACGCGTTCCTCGTTGAAGGGCCAAAGATCTTCTAGCGAGCCGCCACCGCGTCCTACGATCAGCACGTCGGCCAGGCGAAATTCGTTAAACTGTTCGATCGCACGCGCAATCTCCTCAGCAGCACCCTCGCCCTGAACTTTGACAGGATTCAAAAGCAGCTGAAAACCCGAAAATCTGCGTGTCAACACGTGCAAGATGTCTTGAATCACAGAACCTGTAGGGCTCGTCACCACACCGATGGTTTTGGGGATTTTTGGAAGGGGTTTTTTTCTCTCTTTGGCAAATAACCCCTCCTGAGCAAGTTTTTCTTTGAGGGCCTGCAGGCGCAGCAGAAGCTCGCCTTGGCCTACATACGAAAGTTCCCGCGCGATGATCTGGTAATTCCCACGCGGAGCGTAAACGGAAATTTCTCCTTTCAGGATGACCTGGTCGCCCGCCTTGGGCTTACGCGCAAGAGAAGCGGCATTACCCCGAAAAAGGACCGCCGAAATCTGCGCCTGGGCATCTTTCAGTGTAAAATAGAGGTGTCCTGAGGTCTGCTCTTTAAAATTACTAATTTCACCTTGCACCGTGATAAATGAAAAGCGGCCTTCAAGTTGTTTTTTGATCTGGGCGGTGAGCTCGGAAACGGTCAGGATTTCTTGCATGTTTTGTAGTACGTAAATATACTCATTAGTATTTTTATGCAGAAGAAAATCATTGGCAATTGGAAAATGCACAAGACAAGCGTTGAGGCGCAAAAGTATATAAAAACTTTTTTGCCTCTCGTTACCCACGCAAAGGCTGACATCGGCCTTGCGGTGCCGTTTACGATGCTTGAGTCGCTTGTAGGGTGCGGGATTAAAATCGGCGCCCAGAACATGCACGACGCAGAGGAAGGCGCATTTACCGGAGAAATTTCGGCGCGCATGCTCAAAAGTGCGGGCGCTACGTTCGTCCTTCTGGGCCACTCCGAACGGCGCACGATTTTTGGCGAGTCAAATGCCTTCATCCACAAAAAACTTGTCCGCGCGCTTCTCGAGGGTCTTGCTCCTGTGTTGTGTATCGGGGAGACGCTCGAAGAACGAGAAGGAAAAAAAACGGAAAAGGTGCTTGCTGCGCAGCTTGAGCAGTGCTTATCAGGACTAGAAAAACATGCGCTTGAAAAATGCACACTCGCGTACGAGCCTGTCTGGGCCATTGGCACAGGCAAAAGCGCAACGCCCGAAATTGCAAATGATGCCCACACTTTTGTGCGGACATTTATCCAAAAAACTTGGGGGTGCACTCTCCCGATTCTTTACGGCGGCTCAGTGACCGGACAAAATGCACGCGCGCTTCTTAGCATGAAAAATATTGATGGCGCACTTGTGGGCGGCGCTTCTCTTGACCCGCACTCTTTTTCAGAAATCATTAACCAAGGCGTATCATGACCTGGATCTATTATTCTGTTCTTTTTCTTTTCATGGGATTATCTCTTGTTCTTTGCCTTGCCATCCTCGTGCAGGAAAGCAAAAGCCTTGGCCTCGGCGCCTCTTTTGGTGGAGACCCCGGAGAGTCGCTCTTTGGAACATCGACTGCAGACGTGCTCAAAAAATTCACCGCCTATCTTTCGGTTGCCTTTCTGATCGCGTGTGTCCTTCTCTCTTTATGGGCGGGCGCGCTCGGCAAAAAAGAGAGCCGCATCCAGGCGCCGGTGATTGAGGAGACTGTTTCCCAGTGATTCTTGATCTTGTTTATTATGCAAACCCCCTCTTGCGCACGCGGAGCACAGAAGTTGCCAAAATCACCGACGAAATCCACACCCTGATCCAGGACATGATCGAAACGATGGATGCCAAAAATGGCATCGGACTTGCCGCCGTGCAAATTGGAAAGCCGATCCGCCTTTTCATCGCGCGCAGTTACATCGAGCAGCCCGATGGGAGCTGGGCTATCTCGGCTCCTCAAGTCTACATCAACCCACAACTTTCCGAACACAGCACAGAGACCATCGAAGATGAAGAAGGGTGCCTCTCCATCCCCGGTTTGAAAGGAACAGTCGTTCGCCCCCTCAAGCTCACCATCGAAGCCCTCGACCAGAATGGTAAATCTTTTATTGAACACCTCGAAGGCTACAACGCCCGCATCCGCATGCACGAAAATGACCACCTAAACGGCGTCCTTTTCATCGATAGGCTCGACATCCATGCCAAGCACAAACTTGAGCCTTTCCTCCAGGAAATTAAGAAAAACTATCCACAAGAATAAGCTTGCTTTTAATGTCATTATTTGATTAAATGTTATATACTAAATTTTTAAAATTATATAACAAAGGATCATTTATGACATCAGCAGCCTCAGCAGCAGCACCTATGGAAATATGCGATAGTAGCAGTACAGCAGACGCGATTGCAGTATCAAGGTATTCTAAGCAAGTAGCTTATGTACAGACGTTTACAGTAAAATGGTTTCAGCATGTTCGTGGGCAATCTTTTGTAGCATTTACTCAAGAACACATTGATTCATTACTACCAATGTTTTGGTTTGATTTCTGCCAGCTTGATCGAGCTGTCATAGCAAATATTTGCGAAATATTAGAAAAGAAAGCACCATTTGTTTTTACAAGCCAAGAGTTTGCAGAATTAATTCAGACAAAGCTTATCTATGCCGTATGTCGCAGTTGGCTTAAAGCATGCGGCGGCACCGCTTGGAGCGCAATTAAGGATCAGATATACCTAAAACCCCCAAAAGAAGAGAAAAGCGCTGAATCCAAATCAAACCAACCACGATCCCAATTTAACCTTCGGTCCAAACCAAAAATGAGCGCAAAAGCGAGTGCGCCCCAACCTAACTGGCAGGAGCAACTTTATGACAGCGATACGTGATGTGTCTCAACCTCAGCAAGCAGAGAGCTCCTCTGCAGCAAGCGCTTCAAGTGCCGCCACTGCTATTGCTTCTGCTGATGAATGGTATTTGAAGCAAAAAGTCGAACAAGTGCAGGAATTTGTAATTCAATGGTTCACCAGAACTCGACAGGGCTATTTGGACTCATTTCCTCATAATGAGAGAGCCGTAGATCAAGTAACGAAGGCAAAACACTGCTGGCGCGAACTTATGAAGGTCAAGCCAAGTATCGTAGAAGATATTTTAAAACGTGCGGATATCTATGATCTTTATACAGAGACAGTAAGTCTTAATGACCAAAAAATAGAAACGATGCTAAGCAAAATAGGGCGACCATACACTTCAGAAGAACCACCACCCGAAAAAGAGCTGTCAATTCCAGGCTTGACGATAGCCTATTTGATTAGAACGGGATTGGTTTTTCAAGTGTGCAGAGACTGGCTTGTAGAGCGTAAAGCCTGGCAGGCTATTATGCCAAAAGTTTTTCTTTACGTGAACCATGAATTACATGCACCGCAAGACTAGTGGTTCTTAATTCTATTATTTGCTAACTTTTTTTACTTTCTATTTTTAACTAAGCAATAAAGGAGATAAAATATGGCGTCAAACGTAACTGCAGCAGAAGCATTTTTAAAGGAATGGTTTGTTTTTTCAACAACACCAGGCAAGACAAACGTATTTGAAAGGTTTAGTAAAGAAGGCGATCTGGGAAAAAATTCATTTCCTTGTTACCAAGCCCTATTAAAGCTAGATTCAGCCATTGTTATTGGGTTGTTGTAGCATATACGCTACAAAAAAGCAAAAGGAATGTTTACGGTTTTGGTTTTAAGAGATTGATTGAAGCTGTGAACTGGAAGGGGTCGTTGATCTGGTACTGGTAGCCTACGCGTAGCTGCCAGCTGCAGGTGATGTTCTTGAAGACTTCTACTTTGATTTCGTTGTACCAGGGCTCGCCCTTGCGTGCCCAGCCGTGGTGAGATTGGATGGAGAAGGTGAGGCCTGGCATGATGCGTCCGTAGAGGCGGAACAAAAAGGTGTTGCGCTGATCGGACAGGGGAGAGCGCAGGAGGTTGGCGATTGATTGTGTCGCATCGAGGATGAAACTCTGGTGATCGACTTTTCTCCAATCAAAGCGGCTTCTGTGACGGAATTCGGCTTGAAACGCAAGATCTTCATTAATCGTAAATAATCCGCGGATGTTGGTGTAATCCCAGACCCGTTTTTCCTGATTCCATGCAAAACCTCCCATGAAGGCATAGGAGGGTTGATTCCAGGTAAGATCGAGGTAGGCTTTAGGAAGGGTGCGTTTGTAGGTTTTGTCATTGAAAAACGCGTATGTGTAAAGGTCAACCGTAAAGGCGGGACGGAAAGGGGAGACGGGAGCGCGCGAAAAGCGGTTTCTTAAACCGACGCGCATGAGCATGAGTTTTGCAAGGCCATCATCAATGCTGAAGTAAAAGTGGTCGGTGAGGCCGGAGGAGGGCTTTGTCAGCCCTTGAAATTCTGCGTAGGGCTCGAGCATGTGATGCACTTTTCCAAAGCGGCGGAAAAGATAGGTCGAAGCGCTGCCTCCATAATTAAAGAGGGTCTGGCCGACGGCTTGATGTCGGGGGTTGTCTGTGTAATAGATGCCGACGAAACCGACATTGGGTGTAAGTGTGAAGCGTGAAAGACGAAAAGGTCGGTACACTTGATTGCGTGTTTCGGCGCGGACTGAGCGTGTCGAGCGGATAAAGCGCTCTAAATTCCCAGGAAAATTATAGTCCAGATAGCCCGCATTAAAAAAATTGTCAAAAACGATCCCTGTTTTCGGGAGTTGAAAGGGGCGGATGTTGGTCGTGATGTAGGGGAGTTCTTGGTTAATCGTTTGGAAGGAGTTGATCTTGGGCTGCAGACTTAAGGAAGAAAGGAGCTGTTTTTCATGGTGGTGCACAAACAGTCTTGTGCGCTCTTGCGTGTTGACTTCAAAATCATCATTTTTGAAGTCGCCTGGCATTTTCTCATCGCTAAGCTTGTCGTAAATGGCGTGCACGTACGTCTTATTATTTTCTGTGCGTGTTTGATAAAGACCCTGCAGGCGGTAGCGTTTGTTGGTTTTTTCATCGGGCCAGCTTTTGTCGTAGGCCGCATAGCTGCGCGTACGAAAAATGGTGCGCTTATGTGGTGGTTTAAAATCGGTTTCAAGAGCAAGACCCGGCCCCTTCGTAATCCGCCAATCGGCGCGGATGAAGGCTTTAAAATCTTCCCACGAAAAAAAGCGGTAGCGCACACTTAAACGGGGACCAAGACCTTTATCCCATTTCACTTTGTAGCGGATCGCAGAATCATTTTTCATTTGGAGGTTTGCTTTGACGTTGGGAAACCAAAAAATCGGCATTTTCCCCAGGCGCAAACGGATGTGTTTTGCGGTCAGAAGATGCTGCTTTGTGATCGTCATGGAGCGCGCGTGGATGTCCCAGCCGCCTTCTTGGCTTTCGCACGTGGTGATGTAGGCATTATAAAAAAGGAAGCTCCCATCTTCTGCAAGGTCGATCCGATCGCCCCCAAGAAACCAGATATCCACGTAGGTTTTGGCATCCCAAATGGAGCCTGTTTTCGTGATAAAATTATACTCAAGCCGCCTTCCCACAAAGGCGCGCTCTCCGTATTCGACGAGAAGATCGCCCTCGGCTTCTACCTTCTGCACCGCAATGCCATTTTCAATCCGATTAATGTAGGTGATTTTGCGTGCCTGAATGCGCAGCCCTGGCGCCGTGACAATCCCTCCCTCTTCTGTCGTAATGGCCCCTTGGCTAAAGACAGGATTTTTTAGATTCACCTCAAACTGCTTGGGAGGAACAAGTGTGTCGTCTCCAAAGAGCGGCGCAAAAAGAAAAAGAGATGCAAGAGCCAGGTGTTTATGCATACGCATTTGGGAATTTTAGCAAGTCTTGCAACAAGACTCCACATTGATTTTGCAAAAACGAACATGATGAACAAGATAGGCATGATATGCACGATAGATTTTATTGCCGCACATTCTTTTTATCATGCGTATCATGCCCATCCTATTTATAGTGATTTAAAACAACATTGAGAAAATCTGCTGCGTCGGCTCTGCAGCATCTTTTTTGTCTTCGCTCGCGTCTTGTTCTCGAACAATGGCCGCTCGCTCCAGAGCAAAAAATCTGCGCAGCCTTCTTGCATATTTTCTCAATCTTGTTTTAAAGCACTATATCATGTTTTCTTGTATTGAAGAGAAAAACCACAGAGATAAGAACCACAGAGAAAACTAAAAATGATGAATTGTATCATTCTTATCGTGTTCTCTTCCTCTGTGGTTCTTATCTCTGTGGTTGTCTTAAATTTTCGGGCACGTTTTTTATTGAATTGTGTGCAATAGAAGACCCGCGAGAATAGGCCTGTTTTTGGGGTTGCCAT
>CAZLDZ010000048.1:0-8630 GCA_964558435.1 uncultured bacterium | reverse complement strand
TAGAAAGTGGCGCTCACTTTGGGCACCAGAAACACCGTTGGAATCCGAAAATGAAACGCTTCATCTTTGAAGAGAGAAACGGCATTTATATCATCGACCTTGCAAAAACGATGCAGCAAATTCGTCAAGCTGTTCAAGTTGTGCAAGAAATCGCGCAAAAACGTAAATCGATTCTTTTTGTCGGAACGAAAAAACAGGCAAAAGCTGTCGTGCGTGAATGCGCCGAAGAGTGTGGCGAATTTTATATGTGCGAGCGCTGGCTCGGCGGGACACTCACAAACCTGGCGACGATTCGTCAATCTGTCAAAACTCTGGAAAGAATAGAAAAACGCATTGCTTCCGGAGGAGAAGGTTTTACAAAAAAAGAGCTTTCTCAATTCAGCAAAGAACAGGTGAAACTCGAGAGAAACCTCTCGGGGATTCGCGCGATGCGCAAACTTCCCGGTCTTCTCATTGTTGTCGATCCAAGTTCTGAGCATATCGCGGTTGCCGAAGCAAATAAGCTGGGCATTCCCGTCATGGCTCTAGTCGATACCAATTGTGATCCCGATCCGATCGATTATGTGATTGCTTGTAACGATGATGCTCTCAAAAGTATCAAAGTGATCATGCAAACTTTGACAAAAGCCATTGTGGCCAAGAAAGCCGACATGCAGCTTTCCCAGGCAAAAAACAAAGAAGTGGAGAGCGTTGAAGAAGGAAGCTCAGAGGCTTTGGATGAAAAGATTTTAGAAAAAGAGATCGACCAGGAGAGTCCATGAGTAACGTGACCGCAGAACAAGTCAAGGAACTACGCGAGCGTACGGGCGTTGGCATGGCAAAATGTAAAGAAGCCCTTGAACAATCGAACGGCAATATGGAAAAAGCGATCGACTTTTTGCGTAAAGCCGGGATGGCGGGCGCTGTAAAAAAAGAAGGCCGTGAGACAAAAGAAGGGCTGGTTGGCTCAGGTGAAAGTGCGAGTGCCGTCGCGCTGATCGAAGTCAATGCGGAAACAGATTTTGTTACGCAAAATGAGAAATTTAAAGAGTTTTTGCGCGAGATTTGTGCTCTTGCTGCTGAAACTAAACCCGCATCACTTGAGGGATTCTCTGGACAAAAGCTCAAAAAAGATCCCAATACAACAATAGATCAATACCGTGCTCTTGTGATGCAGAGTTTGGGAGAAAATATCAGAATCAAACGCCTCGAAATCATTCCAAAATCCTCCGATATTTCCATCGGCATCTACTCCCACATGGGCGGAAAGATTGTCTGTCTCGTTGAACTGGCGGGTGGTGCAGGACAAGAAGCCCTTGCACGCGACATCGCCATGCACATTGCAGCGGAGTCTCCCGACTACCTTCAGCCGAGCGATGTCCCTCAAGATGTGAAAGCGCGTGAAGAAGAAATTGCACGCAGCCAAATCCAAGGAAAACCAGCGAATATTGTCGATAAAATTGTCGAGGGAAAACTCAAAGCTTTTTATGATCAAGTTTGTCTTTTATGCCAAAAATACATCAAAGACAACAACATCAGCATCACACAGCTTCTCGATAATGAATCCAAACGCCTTGGTAAAAAATTGACCATCCGCAGATATGTGCGCTGGAAAGTTGGAGAGTAACATGAGTATCACAGATGACATAAAAGCAAAGATGCGTTCTTCAGTCGACCATTTTAAGCAGGAGCTTAAAGGGCTGCGCTCGAATCGCGCCAACCCTGCCATGGTTGAGCACGTTGTCGTTGAAGTCTACGGCTCTCAGATGCGCATCAAAGAGATGGCAAATATCAGTACGCCTGAAGCGCGTCAAATTCTCATCTCTCCTTTTGACCCCCAAACCGCAGGACCCATTGCCAAAGGGATCGAAAAAGCGAACATCAACCTCCAGCCGATCTTAGAAGGCCAAACGATCCGTATCAACATCCCTCCCATGGATGAAAATATGCGCAAAGAGATCGTTAAACAAGGGAAGAAAAAAGCCGAAGATTCCAAAGTTGTCGTCCGCGAAATCCGCCGCAAAGGCAACGAGCAAGTCCGCAAGCAAAAAGCCGATGGAGAAATCACCGAAGATCAGATGAAAAAAGCCGAAAAGACCATCCAAGATTATACAGATCAATTTTGTAAAGAAATCGATGACCTCTTTTCGCAAAAAGAACGCGAAATCATGACAGTTTAACTTGAAACTAATAGGAAAGGTTTTCTAAATTAATCAATAATTTTGGCCCCATCGTCTAGTCAGGCCTAGGACACCAGATTTTCATTCTGTCAACAGGGGTTCGAATCCCCTTGGGGTCATTCTTGAGACTTTAGCTCAGTCGGTAGAGCACCTCACTTTTAATGAGGGGGTCGATGGTTCGAGTCCATCAAGTCTCAAATTTTTCACAGAAAAATTTAGACTTGAGCAAGCCAACAGTTTGGCTTGCGTATGGACGAGAAGCGACGCGGCCTGTGTGCCGCTAGCTGGCCTGAAGGACGGGACGGCCCCGCCGCCCGCCTGATGGCGAGCCATCAGGACAAATTTTTCACAGAAAAATTTAGACTTGAGCAAGCCAACAGTTTGGCTTGCGTATGGACGAGAAGCGACGCGGCCTGTGTGCCGCTAGCTGGCCTGAAGGACGGGACGGCCCCGCCGCCCGCCTGATGGCGAGCCATCAGGACAAATTTTCTTCGAAAATTGTGACTTGAGCACGTCCAGTGGACGTGCGTATGGACTCGAAGCGAGGAAGCTTGTGACCGAGCTGGCCCGGAGTCGACGGGACACGAAGTGCCCGCCTGATGGCGAGCCATTAAAAACTTTAAGTCTCTTCAGCGGCACTTGCTGCGCTGGAAGCTGCGGCAGCTGAAGTGGGCTCTTTTTTCTCGCACACGAGCTTGTGCGCTTTCCAATGGGGTATTTGGCATTCTGGTGAACAGTAAGAAACAGCAAGGCAACGGCCACATTTTTTGAAAACTTTGTCCGTGGCTGCTCTCAGCACATTGCAAGAGGGGTTAGCGCAATGAGTACCCAGTTGTTTTGTGACTTGATCTCCACCTTTTTCCAAGCCTTTTTGCAGAGCATTTTCCACCTCTTGCTCAGGGTCTCGTAGCTCAGGGCCAAGAAGGGTGCGCAGTTTTTCGGTTTGCAGGGTAAGAATTTCGGTGAACATGTGCTTTTCGGCGGCCGTGATTCCCGGTTTTTGAAGGCGCTCCTTTGTAAGCCGGATCTCTTCTTTTAAACTGCTAACCGCATCTCTTTCATACGCAGGAGAAGAGGGAGGAGCCACTTTTTGTAGCTCTTTATTGACGGATTTTTCATAGACACTATTGGATTTTTTGTAGCCTTGTATGACTTGTGCGCGTGCCCAGTCTAGAGTTTCAGGGTTTGAGAGATCCAGTTCGACCCCGCTCTCCCGAAAGATGGATTCTAAGTAGTCTTTTTGCAAAGCAGCTGATACGGCAAAAGGCATTACTTTAAAAGGTTCGATAGAAATTGAGAGGACATTGATCACTCCGGGTTAATTTCCCAGCTATTATAAAGTAACCTCTCTTAAATAAAATCATAATAAAAACTTTACTTCACACGAAAATCTCCTTTCTCAAGAAGGCCGAGATCTGCTATCATTTTGGCCTAAACATTTTTTAATGGAGGAATGCATTATGGGTATTTATATTACACGAAAAGAAGGTCATTTTTCGTCTCTCACACGGTATTATGCTGTCCCTGCTGTTCTTGCGTTTCGTAATGGTCCTGCTAAAGAAGTAGTCGATGTAGTCCCTGATCCGAAGGAAGGAACTGACGGTAGCAAGACAGAAAAAGGTTCTGAGGCCAGCGTAACAGAAATGGGTCTTCCTGAAACAATCGGTCGACGCTTTGTTGCAGAAATAGGGCTTTGTGCGCTGTGGCTCGTTGCTCTTGCAGAGCATGTGGGGCGTTTTGTGCTTTTTACAGGTCTTGCTCCAATACTCCTGTTAGTCGAATTAATTATCTGTGATGTGGATGATACCCCAGTGGACTTGCTCATAGCAGGATTAATCGTAGCACCCGCGAATGCCCTGGATCACACAATATTGACACCGATTTTGCTCTTCAGAAACATCTTTGAGCCGCACATGAAATCGGATAATGACTATCTGTTATGTAAACTCATGAAGCAGTAATTAATTCTATGGCCTTTGTAGTTTCTGAAACGGATTTAAAAAATGACTGGTATGTGGCGACGGCGTCTGGTGCGCTGCTCGCCCATGCGATCGAGTGGGGAAATGGCCCTGAGGACGCGTCCTATCCAGAGATTTTTGTGCGCAGATTCAGCGCTGAAGTGCTGTATCTTTCAGTTTTTTGTCTTTCATTGATCGAAATGGTGGTGAGGTTCATTCTTGGGGCTCTTGCGTTAGGAGTTTACGGTGTAGCGTTGCTTTTCGTGGATAAAGAGCACGACTTGGTCAAGGGGGCGGGCACTATTGGTATTTACAGTCTTGCTTTTGCGGTAGATACACCTTTACGCTGCCTCATTGCTGTGGTAAAGAGTGCCTTTGGGAGAATTTCTTATGAGTCACTGCCTCTCTATGCTATCGATCTTCCGGTATGAAACCTAAAACACAAATTTTTACTACACCTCCCGCTGTTTTTTCTCCGAAGGTGGAGGTGGCGGGCTGTTTGTGTGAAGTGGATCAGGAGCTTCTTTTCCTTTTGCGCCACCCGGAAAATCCTCAAGGCGGAACTTGGAGTATTCCCGGCGGAAAATTGATGCACGGTGAGACGCCTCTTGAGGCGGCTGTGCGCGAGCTTCAGGAAGAAAGTGGCATCGCTCTTCTTGCGCACGAGATGAAAGCGGTCTGCACGTTGTATGTGCGGAGGCCCGATGATGATTTTACATTCCATATTTTCCGGGCACTTTTTGTCAAAAAGCCGGAGCCGATTGTTTTAAGCCGTCATGAGCATACAGATTTTTGTTGGGTGACGGTGGAAGAAGCGCTCACGCTGCCTTTGATCAGTGGCGCGTGTGACCTTCTTCGGCTCATCTATCCCGTCTAACATCGACGAGCATTCCGGTGCTTTCTTCCTTGAGAAGGGAAAGGGCTTGGTCTGCGATGGTATCTATGGAAAGGAGTTCGTTTGGATCTTCTTCTGGAAAATACATTCTGCGCATGGGGCTATCTGTGCGCTGGGGCGCAAGGGCGTGCACGCGAAGATCGCTCCTTTCTTCGGCGAGGGCTTGCGTAAAATTGACGACAGCGGCCTTTGCTGCTGAGTAGATCGAGGAGTTTTCTCTTCCACGTGAATAGGAGGAAGAGGCGATGTTGAGAATGACTCCGTTTTCATTAAACTGTGCGGCTTTGCAGGCAAAAATGACGGCGTGTAAGTTTGTGCTAAGAAGCTCTTCAATATCTTGAAAGGAAAGTTTATCGAGAGGTTGTCTGTGGAATTTTCCGATGCAGTTGATGAGGCCGTCGATTTTTCCGATTTTTTGAAAGACTTCTTGGGTTGCTTCTTGGGAAGTTAAGTCTACGGGGTGGGTCGTCGAATTTCTAGAGAGAAGAAGCGTGTGTGCGCCTTCACTTTCTAGCTTGCGCGCGAGGGCACGGCCGATGGCTCCTGTTCCTCCTGTAAGGACAAACACATTTTCTTTAAGGGAAAGGGTTGTTTTGTTTGTGTGCGCACAGATGTGTCTGCGGAAGAGCTGCTCAGCCAGATAAAGATCGAGGTCGCTTGTGATTTTCATGTTGGACTCATCTCCTGGCACGATATGCACGGGTTTTGCAAGGGCAAGGACAAGAGAGCAGTCATCTGTCGCTTGGATTCGTGCCTGTTGATGCGCTTGTAGAATGAGCGGGTAAGAAAAAGTCTGCGGGGTCTGTCCGCGCAAAAGGGTTTTGCGGTCGGGGATCGAAGAGATTTTGACCAAGTCGTCAGAATGCACCAGAGTATCAGCAGAGGGGATGCAGGTGTCCACGGCCCCATATTTTTTAGAGAGCTCGAGATTTTTTTTCAGAATCTCAATAGAAACAAAGGGCCTGACCGCATCATGGATGAGAACAATCTCTGTATCGGGGCCGCAGGCCAGAAGCCCAAGATAGGAAGACTCCTGGCGGGTTTTTCCTCCAGGCACAACGCGCACGCAAGGGGCGTGTACTTCTTGTTGCACTTGAGAAAGCCACGCCTCTGGACAGACCAAAATGATTTCAGCAAAAAGTTGGGACGCCAAAAAACGCTCGAGTGTGTGTTGATAGATTTTTTTCCCTGCAAGAAAATGGAACTGTTTGGGTAGGGGGCTGTTGAAGCGTGTGCCGCTCCCTGCCATGAGGAGGATAGCTTTAATGTTCATGAACCTATCCAAATAAATCTTCTCGTGATCTTTCGGGAATTTTGGACATCTTTTCAAAATTTTTCCTCAATTGTAGTTTCTCCAATACTATTTTCGGAAAAATTTTGAAAATCTGCCTCAAAATTCTCCAAAATCTCACAGAGAATCTTTATTTGGATAGGTTCATCATGTCTTCAATTCTACACCTTTCAGCTGTTCATGGAGGAATTCTGCTCTTCGATGGTCGAGATCCTCGGGTTTTTTTGTTTCGGGAAAAAGACGGAGAAGGTGGGCATGCCTACATTTGAAGAAGATCTCATTGAGTTTGTTATCGGTGATGCCTGAGACCCAGCCGAGATCGACTCCGAGCTTAAGAAGGCTAAGGGCTGAAAGAGCTTCTGTGGTTTTCAGCTGATAGGAGTGCAGGAGGAGGCCAAAAGCACGGCTAATCTCATCTTTGATTTTTGTGCTGTCTTTGTTTTTAAAAGCAAGGCGTGCACCTTTTTCTGCAGATATGAATTTGCTAGCTGTTACATGCAAGGCATGCAGAATGTCTTCTTCTGAAAGCCCCAGAGTGTATTTATTGCGCAAGATGACGATATCTCCAATGATCTCATCAAGGCTTCCCTGCATGCTTGTAGCTGTGACTTCTTCTTCTTTTTGTTTGAGTAAAACCTCTTGAAATTGGTTCGTATGAATGAGCGCAGGAAGGTGAAGATAGACGAGGACTTCTAGAGCTGTTCCACATTTATTAGGATCGGCTGTCAAATGCCCAAATTTAGGAAGATAAGCAAATTCGAGTTTTGCTCCGACAGTTCCCTCGATGGCATTTAAAAAATTGAGAGCTTTTTCCCATTCTCCTGTGGAATCTAAAAGTGCGCATTGAAAATGGTCTTGCACATTGAGAAGAGCAAGAAATTTAGCGCTTGTATCCACGACAAATCCTTGAGATTTGGAGCCTGTCGCAAAACTTTCTAACTGAAGAAAATGCTCAAACAGAAGCTCTTTATCTTGTGGTAGAACCTCTTCGGCCTTAAGAAGAATAGGGCCCGTCAGCTGTGAAGCAGAAAAAAGTGCACTTTGCAAGGATGAAAGAAGATGCTCTCCTTGAGCTTCTTTAAGTTTTGGTGGGAAATGGCTTTTTGCCAGATTTCTGCGTAGAATGAAGACAGAGGCGGGCCACAAGGGATTTGTCCCATTTTCCCAAGGCGTATGTTCAAAAAGATAAGAGGGTAATTCAGCGTTTTTTTCCTTCATCGGGTCTATTAGTTAGGGATTTGATTTGATCGCGAATTGAGGCGGCTTGTTCATAATTTTCTTGTTTTAGAGCAACATTGAGCGCAGCATTTAACGAGGTGATACGCGAAGAGACGCCGATGCTAGAAGTTTTCTCGGGGGATTTTCCCACGTGAATAGGAAGGCTGCGTTTCATCGTGACATTTTTTTTGATGCGCGGAGGAATGCTACCCGCCTCCACAAGTTGCTGTGTTAAAAGATCGCAAAAGACATTGTAACATTCACTGCATCCCACAGGATTTCCTGTTTTTACAGAGCGGTACGTTGTCATGCAGCTGCCACAACAAAGTCCTGTTTCACCTGCAAATTCTTTTTCAGAGGAAATGACTCCTTCACCGTGCAATTTTTGTTGGAGCACCGGACAGTCGGCACACATGCCTGTCGTCGTAATGGTTTTATTCACAATCTCTTTGTAAACAACCTTCACCGGTTTCTTACATTGGCTACACTCAATTGGCCTATCCATGCTATACGCATCCTACAAAATTAGTAAAAAATAAAAAATTAAATAAAAAAATGAATGAGAGATTATGAGTTTTTATTGCTGTTTGAATAGACATGTCGGGTGACACGGCACTTTGTGTCCGTGTCCCCTGCGACCCCCTTGCGCCTCATCTCGCTTTGCCAAATCGCGTCCTCGGCGGAGGGGTGTGTGGTACCACAACCCCTCACGCGCTTTGCGCTCGCCTGCGAGAGCGATTTTGCTGTGCGATATGAGTCGAACGGCTGCTCGCGCACTCACTCCCCTTCGCCTTCGGCGTGGGTCCCCTCTCGTGTCGTGTCGCAGAACCATTTTAAGATTCTTAGAACTGTATCAGGGATTCTCAACTTTTAAGGTGGCTGTAAGCGCTTAAATTGGCTCTGCGAGCAGGCAACGAGAGGGGACCCACGCCGAAGGCGAAGGGGAGTGAGTGCGCGAGCAGCCGATGGCTTTATATGGCAAAGAGAAATTGATTCGAACGAGAGCGGAAGCGCGGTCGACCAGTGCTCCGCACGGCGACCCGAGGGAGAATCGATTTATCAAAGCCAGATAAAGCCCCAGGGGGCCAGCGGGGGGTCGGGACGTGAAA
>CAZLDZ010000047.1:0-8746 GCA_964558435.1 uncultured bacterium | reverse complement strand
TATTTAAAAAATATGAGATCCCCTTCTGGGTGGACTGCGGCACATGCCTAGGCGTTTATCGCCACCGCGGCGCCATCCCTTGGGATGTCGATATCGATCTTGCGATTCTGCAACTAGATCACACCCGAGCCAAAATGGCGCTGCAAGAGCTCGATCCCGAAAAATATCAAGTGCAAGATTGGTCCAACCGCAGCCGCCCCGGAACTTACTTGCGACTCTATGTGAAAGCCTCGCGAGCACTCATCGACATCTACCATTTTGCCATCGACGAAGAAAGCCAGATGCTCCACTACATCCTGTCCAATGAAGTCAGCGCCTTTTTGCCCGCCTCCTGGAAAAAGCATGAGAGCCGCTTTAAAATCCCCACGCCAATCTCCGTGGTTTTCCCATTGCGCCGCGAAACATTCGATGGAATCGAAGTCTTTGCCCCCAACAAGACAAAAGAATACCTGCAAATGCGCTACGGAGAAGACCTCTCGCCCGCCCGTATCTACAACGAACAGACGGGCGAGTACGAAAAAAACCTCAGCCACCCTTATTGGAATTCGTGATGCAAGCCCTTTATGAAGCCATAATTTGAAAAATTGCAAGAAATTTGACTTATACCACCGCTCGTGGTATCTTTACCACTAGAGGTGGTAATATGTTTGAAAGTCTATTTAATAGCCGGCTCATAGAGAAAGTGTTGTTTTACATGACCGCAAATGACAGATGTTTTGGCAATGAACTCAGCAAAACTTTTGAAGTACCAGTTTTTGGTATTCAAAGGGCTTTGACCCGGTTAGAAAATCAAGGAATCCTGGTTAGTACAATAGAGGGACGCAATAGAATATATCATTGGAATCCAAGATATCCATTCCTATCAGACTTTAAAACCTTCATAGCAAAGGCCTATTCGTCATTACCAGATACTATCAAGAAAAAATACTATGAAAGACCTGTGAGAAAACGCCCAAGGAAAAAAGGAAAACCCTTGTGAAAAAAACCATTAATTGGAAAACCATCGATACCAAGGAATTAGCAGCCTTGATTTACCAACACTTGAAAAAGGATGGAATTGAAGCCGTTTTGGTTGGGGGCTCTTGTGTGACGATTTATTCCCATAATAAGTATGTATCTCAGGATCTAGACTATGCTAGCCACGCCGATACTATAGAAATCAAAAACTCTCTTGCAAAACTTGGTTTTATTAATAAAGGAAAATATTATCAGCATCCTGATTGTGCTTTTCTAATCGACATCGTCGCCTCTTCCATTGCTATTGGAGAACAAATCATTGAAGATTTCGGAAAATTAAAAACAAAATATGGAACTTTTAAGCTGTTGAGAATTGAAGATTGTGTGAAGGACCGTCTTGCCAGCTATTTTCATTGGGGTGATAGACAAGGACTTGAACAAGCAATATTTGTTTGCTTAGACCACAAAGTCAACTTAAAAAAAATTCATGCATGGGCAAAAGGCGAAGGTCATGAGAAAAAATTTCAAAACTTTACGCTTGAATTGAAGAAAGCAAAATCTCAGCAGGCATAATAAATCTCTTTCGAAGCTTGCTTTAGTTTTGCTTGAAAAACTGGACGCGGCCGTCGTGGAAATCGTAGTAGCCGCCGATGATGTTGATCTTCTTTTCTTTGATCTGCTTTGCTAAGACTTCGGCTCTTCTGAGGTTAGAGACAAACATCTTGACGTTTTCTTGGATCGTGTTTTTCAAGCGATCTTGCGTTTGCCCTTCCGTTTTCTTGGCTGCGGGCTGGATGAGCTGCGCAATGGCTTCGATATCTTTGGTGTTGCCGTCGAGAACGGCTTGCACTGCCCCACAACTTTCATGCCCAAGCACAACAACTAGGGAAGCTCCCAGGTAGAGTGTGGCATATTCGATGCTGTCTAGAACGGTTGCATCGACGACGTTTCCTGCGATGCGGACGATGAAAAGATCGCCGATCCCTTGGTCAAAGATGATTTCCAAGGGAACACGCGAGTCAGAACAGCCTAAGATCGCCGCAAAAGGCTTCTGCTGCACAGCTGTTTCTTGCCTGCGCTCTGCAGTACGGTCGGGGTGAACAGAGCTATCTGTTGCAAATCTGTTGTTGCCTTCAACAAGCCTTTCGTACGCTTTATCCGGTGTCATTGTTGTTTGAGTAAACGCCAAAAACGGAAAAAAAGCAATAACTAGGGCGAGTTTCATGCTGGCGGTCCTCGTACAAGCCCCATCACAAGCGCAATCAAGAACAGCACCAAGAAAATGAAGAATAAAACGCGTGCAATGGCTGTCGCGCTTGCAGCAATTTCTGTAAAACCAAATAAGGCAGCAATGATTGCCACGATGAAGAAAATAAGAGCCCAACGTAACATATTGTTACTCCTTTTTCTTTTGCGTTAACACATCGAGAAAAAAAACACTCGCATTTTTTTTTGTGCTTAAATAGACTGAACATTTTTATCAGGAGAATCTATGTTGAAAAAATCTGCGCTCTTCATGCTCACGGCTTCTGCACTTTTTGCGGATGCTTCTCACAATGACAGTACTTATAATGGATGCGAAGTCCACAATGACTGCGACCTCTTTAAAAGAAACCATAAGGCCTGGTTCATCAATGCAGAATTTCTCTATTGGACAGTCAATGAAGGCGCGACCGATTTTGCCCTGAAGATGAATCGGCCGGCTTGGTCGGCAACCAATGGCAACTACGCTGTCGGAAAATACCAAAATGCCAAATTCAACTGGTCGCCAGGGGTCCGTGCATCCATTGGCTACTTCAATGCACCCCATTACTGGGATGCTTTTGTACAGTATACTTACTTAGATGTGGGAGGCAAAAAAACGGTCGATGCCCCTACATGTCCGGGGCTTTATCTCGTGGGTACATGGCCAGGGCCCGATGCAGGACTTATTTTCGGCGCTCCACCTGCTTTGCAACAAGCTGTGAGCAAAATGGACTTTAACTATCAAGTGGGAGATCTTCTCGCTTCGCGTAGATTTCACACAAACCCTCATCTAAGAGTCAACCTATTCGGGGGAGTGACTGCCGCATGGATTCATCAAACATGGAAAGTTCGTTACACAAATATTCTAAATCAGCAAACAAAAATCCATAATTCTTGGAAGTTTTCTGGGGCAGGATTGCGCATTGGAGTTCTCGTAGATTGGTTTGTGGGAGCAGATTTTTATCTCACGGGCATGACGAGCTCCGCCCTTCTTTCAGGCTGCTATAAAAATCATGCACGACAAAGCACAAATGCCACCACGCTTCCAGAAACCATCGATATTAGTGTTCCTTTCCGCAATGTGCATTTTAAAGACAATCGCCTTGCCTATACTGCCCAATTTTCGGCGGGTCCCTCATGGCAAAAAAATTTCGAAAACAACCGCCTCGTTCTCTTTGCAGGTTATGAACTCACAATCTGGGCCAATCTGCACCAGATTTATCGCTCAACATTCGGAATTGTGACTGCAGGGCATGAAACCTTCATCAACGACTCGTTGGTCTGTTTGCAAGGGTTAACCGTGAAGGCGGGCTTGGATTTTTAGTCGAACAGTTGAAGAATTTGGCGCGGACTTGATGCGGCAAAGCCGTTGTCCCAGCTCAGTTCGATTTGACCCTTTCGGTGATTAAATACAAGGCTGTGCATGGTGATGGCCGAGTTGACAAGAGGAGAAAGTCCAAGCGCATTTTGGACCAGTTTTGTCGTTTCAGGCCGATCCCCGATCTCTTCCTTCGCTCCTTGAAAATAGCGCTCCAAAAGTTCTGTGCGCTCGGGGCTGGCAAAACTTCCACCCCGACACTCTGGGTAGCACCAGTTCACAACAAAGAGGGGTTCGTTTTCTAGAATACGGATATGGTGCCTGGGGTTTTCTCCCTGAAAGAAGGAAATGCAACAAGCATCTACTTTATGCGCAACGATGAGGTGGTAGGGTCCCAGGGGGCGTTCTGCACTGATGTATGCCATCACATTATGAACATCGCTAACAACTCTCAGTAGATCCCGGTTATATAACACGGCAGGCATTCCCTCGACCTTTTCTGTCTTGCCGGGGCATACATTCATCGCCAGACTCACTCCATGTGTGTTCCACCCTGTAACCACGCCGATCATGCCAGGGATTGTAAGAGCGCGTGTCCCCTCTTCTTTCCACTTGATGACAAAACTCGATGCACCCGCTTGTCCAAAAGGCAGCCAGTCCATGTTGCGACCAAACACGACTCTCCCATCCTCCTCTCTTGCTAAAATGCCCGTGCACGCGTAAGCAGCGAGGCTCTCAACCTGTGCAAGCTCTTTAGGATGGAAATGTTTAGAGTCCGCAATTAAGTGGAGCAAAAGCACATCATCCACGGTCATGCTGGTGGTAGTGCCTGTTTCTTGAGCCCACTGATTGTAGCCCTCCGCGATTCCCCGCATTTCTAGCAGGAAATCTTCACTATACGGTTTCACAGTTTCGAGCAATTGAGGAAGATCCTGTGCGCGTGGAACCCTCAGCAACGTGTGGATGATCAGCTCAAAGTTGCTGCGCAGTTTATAGATATGCTCTCCTAGAAGATAGCCATGGGCCATTCCCCACTCATAAGAGTTATCTCCACCAAGCTCTAGAATGGGGACATAACCGTCGTAGTACAGCTTCCCACAACCAAACTCTTTTTCTTGAAAGACATGCTCAGACATCGGATGCGCTTGGCAGGTGAAGTAATTCAAAAAGACCCAGGTGGCAAGAACAGCGATCAAGACAAGAGCTCCAGGCGCGCCAAGTGCAGCTGCCGCGCCCAATCCATAGGCACTATAAACCCACGGTGTGGCAGCAAGTGCTCCCGCGCCCAAGATCCCGCCCCCGACCTGTCCCACAGTGACGGCTTGGGGATGGTCGTGCAAGAGCTGCGCTGCGTAACCAGCAATATGGAGTAGGTCCCACTGCCAATTGGTGTCATTAAATTTTTGAATGTACTGATCTGTTTTTGTAACCATAGGGGAGCTATTATAAACCCCTTGGCAAAAATTTCCTACTCTTTTAAGCTTCAGACCTTATGAATATCTGGGCACTCATTGTTTCGACACTTCTCTACTTCTTTCTAGGATCACTCTGGTTTTCTCTTCTCTTTGGCAAGATCTGGGCCAAAGAGGTTGAAAAGCATGGGGTTAAGATCAAAGAGCCTACGAAAAAGCAACTCTCGCGCAACATGCTCTCAACGTTTGCACTAAATTTTTTAGTTGTCTTAGGTGTGGGCTTGATTGTCTCAGCGCTCGGGGTGAATACTTTTCTTTCCGGGCTCCGCGTAGGTCTACTTCTGGGGATCTGCTTTACCCTGGCGCCGCTTGGCGTCTCTAATGTGTGGGAGAGCCGCTCTCTTAAACTCACCCTGCTCGACGCTGGCTACCCGATGCTCGGGATTGTCACTTCCTGCATCATTTTTGCGCTTTGGCAGTAGTCTTCTATAAGCTTTAAAAAATACTGAGAGCTCCAGGCATCCAAACTTTTCTGTTCTGCCGCAGGAAGAAAATGGCGCACATCCTCTTTTAACATTTTCCAATCTACAGTGTGAATAAGCGCTTGTAATGCTACAAAAAGCTCTTGTTGCCCTAAAACTTTTTCCAGGAGCTGCATATTGAGAGGCCATTTCTGGGACATGTACCAAACAAAATCAAACCAGTGGCGTCCCTTCTCTTTTTCACGGTCAAACAGGGCGGCGACTTTGCTTGCAAACAAACTTTTGCGGTCTAGAGCTGTGAGAGAAAATGCGTAGGGAAAATTGCATGTTTTAAGTTCGTACGTTGCGGCATCAAAAGGATGCGTATCGATTTCGAACTTGATTTGCAGTTTTTCGTTGTGGTGGAAGCTGCGCGCATTCGATAAGAGTAAAATTTTCCCCACAGATTCTTTTTTTAAAAACGCGCGCTTAATCCGTGCGTGCACATCGTCGCGGTCGATGATTTCCATATTAAATGCATAGGTCTTGAATTCATCCGCAACAGCCTGAAGATAGGGTTTCCAATGAAATTCAGGCTCAGATTTAAACGTCCAAAAATCCAAATCCTCAGAAAAGCGCGGTAGTCCATAAAGAATTCGCAAACACGAACCACCCACAAAAGCGGCTCGGCTAAAAAAGTCGGTTCTTGCAAGACCAGAAAGAGCGATCTGCTGCGCAATTTCGCGCAGGGCATTTTTTTCAGCTTGTTTTGTGCGTAGGTTATACTTTTTTAACCATTCTTCAATGATCTGGATATTCATAAAGTTTTTTTGCGAAGTTGCGCACACGTGGGCTAGGATAGTACTGAGCAATTTCTTTAAGCGGGGCTCGATCGGCTGCACATAAGACTTCTTCTTCGATGCGCATATCTTGTGCAATATCTGCCATAGTCATCCACTGTTTTCGATGGACATACACATAATCGGCAAGAGCCTTCCAGGGGTCCGCCATCAAAAAAATACTATTGTTGGCTGCAATGCGCTCTACTCCCATAAAAAATTGTAAATCGGGGACATGTTGATAATGGTATGTGTCCAGAGAAGTTTGAATTTTTGTGCTGCGTTTAGAACAAGCGCTTGTGATGATGTAAACAGCCTCGGGTATCCAGCCATGATATTCTAAAGCAGATTCAAAACTAATATAGGATGGTCCATACAATTGCTGGGCGATTTCAAAAGAATCTACTAGGAGGCCTGGGGAGCGTTCAATCAGATAAATGCCTCTTTTTAAAGAGGTTAATACACCATTTTTTAAAGCACGCTTAACCCAAGAGTAGCGTCGATCATGACTTCCTTTTAAAAGAACAGCAAGTTGGGAGGCTGTGATATAAGGTTTTGAATAATGCTTTTGTAGATCCATTTGTAATCGACAATATTCCCTCTTGCAATTTTCTGCAAGAAACTGTCATGATGACAGACCTCTTTCGCAAGCTTGCTTTGCTCGGAAAAATCACGGTTTTAACGGGCAAATGAAGTTTCGAAAGAGGTCTATTTCTTGCAAAATTTATGTATTTAAAACGTCCTTTTCAGCTGGGCAAACGCCTTCTTCCTTCCAACGTTTTTTGTGCGCCTCTTGCGGGCTGCTCTGACTTTCCTTTCAGAAAAATGACATCGAAGTACCGTCCGGGGCTTGTCTATTGCGAGATGGTGAAGATGGACGCTCTTGTGCGCAACAATGAAGCTACGCTGCGGATGCTGGATTATGATGAGTCGATGCGTCCGATTGGTGCTCAGCTGTGTGGGAGCAAAAAAGAGCTGGCAGGGCCCACGGCAAAAATGTTGGAGGATTTGGGTTTTGATGTGATCGACCTCAACTGCGGCTGCCCTGTGGATAAAGTCACAAAGGATGGGAGTGGCTCGGGTCTTCTTAAAAATCCAGAACTCATCGGAGAAATCCTTGCAGAAATGGTTGCGGCGGTCAGTGTGCCTGTGACGGTGAAAATCCGCGCTGGCTGGGATGCGGATCATATCGTGGGGCCTCTGGTGACAGAAATCGCAGAAAAAGCCGGAGCCTCGGCCATTTGTATCCACGGAAGAACACGGGCGCAAGCGTATCAAGGTCCTGCCAAGTGGGATTACATCCGCGCCTGCACAAGTGTCGCTAAAAACATTCAGGTGATCGGAAATGGGGACATTAACGACCCTGAAAGTGCACAGAGAATTTTTCAAGAAACGGGCTGCGATGCGATCCTTCTTGCACGTGGCACGATGGGCTCCCCTTGGCTGACAGAAGACATTTACAACTACTTTGAAGGGCAAACGGTGCGCAAGCGCACGGCACTGGAGCTGCGCGAGGCCTTTTTAGAGCATCTGGAACATATTGTGTCCTACCGCGACGAGCATAAGGCTGTCACAGATTTACGCCGCGTAGGTTGTTGGTTTTTCCGCAGCATCCCCGGCGCAAGTTCTCTGCGTGAGGGAATCAACCGCGCCGAATCTGTCGATGAGGTGCGCACTATTATTGCTTCGGATAGATTTTCAGAATCTTGATTGGCTCTTTGGGTTTATCGCGTGGGTCGCAAGCTGCAAGCTCGATTTTTTTCACGACATCAAACCCACTCGTCACCTCACCAAAAATCGTGTGTTTCTGGTTGAGCCAAGGGGTCAATGCTGTGGTGATAAAAAACTGGCTTCCATTGGTGTTTGGACCGCGATTGGCCATCGCAAGAAGGCCGGGTTTATCGAATTTTAATGTCGAAGAAAACTCATCTTCAAAATTTTTGCCCCAAATCGACTGGCCTCCGGTACCGTTCCCTGAAGGATCTCCTCCCTGTACCATGAACCCTTTGATCACGCGGTGGAAAATGGTCCCGTTATAGTAATTTTTCTCTGCAAGCTTAAGAAAATTTTCACACGTTTTGGGCGCCCGATCAGGATAGAGTGTGATTTCAAATGAGCCTTGATTGGTTTCGCAAACAAGAACTGTCGATTTTGTCATCGTATTTCCCTCTGTATGTGCAGTCCGCAAAAATAACACACTCAACGCAAGCATCACAAGCCGAAACATGATAATCCTCCTAATCTGAAGCAAAGGGTTTTAAATTTTTCGAATGGATATGCAAATTGTTAATGCGGCACCTGACGCCCGCAAAATGGGCGTACGGTACTTTACGTCCCTTCTCATCGCGGATCCATTCATACGCCAAATGGCCGGGGTTAAAGATACAGCTTTCATTAATAAATGCATGCTTCTTCTTTTTCTTCCCATTTCTGGGGTCTTGGCCACCCAAACACTGGCCGATTGCCGCAGCGTCAAAAATGGACTCAAAAACTTCCCAATGCTGGGCAAAAAGC
>CAZLDZ010000046.1:0-8835 GCA_964558435.1 uncultured bacterium | reverse complement strand
AAAAGCGGCAAGACGAGAAAAGAAACACCGCTTCCTCATTGCCTGGAACCGGGGATTGGGAGACATCGCTTTGGGCCTTTTTGCTCTTACTTGCCGCATCCGCGAGGTCATTCCCGAAGCAGAGATCACATTTCTTGTGCGCAAAGATCTCGCCCAAGGATTCTCTCTTCTCAAACAGATCAACGTCTTGATAGCGCCTTCTTGGGTGCGCGCGCAGCCTTATGATGTGGCCTGGACCCTGCACATGCTAGGAAAAAACCCCCAAGAGTTTGACGTGATTTTAGAAAAACCCGATCCCACCTATTGGCTCGCGTGGCAGCTCGGCACCCTCACGCCAAAGCTCTTTTGGCAAAAAGAATACGACAATTTATGCGCACCTTTCGAGCCTGGTGCTTACATTGGACTGCAGCCCAACACAGAAACCCACTACAGCTACGAAAAAAATTGGCCAGTAACTTGTTGGCAAGAACTGGTCCAATCTCTTACAGAGAAAGGGATGAAAGTCGCACTATTTGGCAAAAATTCCCAGAATGATTTCCCTGGCGCCCTCGATTTACGAGGAAAAACAACGCTGCTGGAAATGCTCTCCTTCATCAAAAACCGCTGCCACACACTCATCCTGCCCGATTCAGGGGTGCTTTCCCTGACCTACTACCTTGACGCACAATTCCCCCTCAAAATCCTCTCGCTCTGGGCAGACCCCAAACAAGGGGTACTCAAGCAGAACGTCGCATCTCCAAATGCTTTACTTGAGCATATTCCACTCATTGCGCCCGATCTAAAAATGCTTTCTGTAGGCGAGGTGCTCCGATATGTTTAACGTATTTGGCCAAACCCAACTTCTTGAAGAAATAGAAATCTTAACCGAAGATGCGCGCGCCAAATTGTTTGCCGAAATCGAGCATTACGGCTACAGCACCCTCAAAAAACAGCGCGATGCGCTCTTTTACCCACCCCATTTCCCAACATTGTCCCCACTACAAAAATATGCGCACGCAGACGAGCTGCATGCACACAAGGGAAAAGCACTCATCGAGCAAGGAAAAGCCGGTTGCATCATCTTGGCAGGCGGACATGGATCACGACTTGGAATCCCAGGGCCCAAAGGAACATTTCCCATCCTCGGAAAAAGCCTTTTCCAAATCTTTCTGGAAAAAGCACAAAAAAATGGAACGTCTCTTCCTCTTGCCATCATGACGTCGCCGCACAATCACACAGCGACGAGAGGATTTTTGGAAACCCATGGCTATTTTGGCCACACCGCCTGCGATCTCTTCATGCAACAAGAGCTTCCCTACCTCGATAAAAAGGGGCACTGGCTTCTGGAAGAGGCCGGAAAACTCGCCAAAGGCGCATGCGGCAATGGCGACGTATTTGCCCGTTTTCTAGAGTCCGGAATTTATGGAAAGTGGAAAGAAAAAGGAGTTGAAACCGTCTCCATCATCGTCGTCGATAACGCCCTTGCCGATCCCTTCGATCCAAAACTTTTCGGGTATCATCAAGGAGACATCACCATCAAAGCAATCCTACGCCAAGACCCTGAAGAAAAAGTCGGTGTGATCGGCAGCATCAACAGTCAGCTCCGCATCCAAGAGTATCTCCACCTAACGGATGAGGAAAAAAGAGCCCAAAATCCCGACGGCACGCTCGTGTGGGCCCTTGCCAACACAAGCCTCCTTGCCTGTTCGATGAGCTGTATCGAAAAGCTCGCACACCAAACACTCCCTTGGCACATCGTCGAAAAAAGCACAGAAGTCTGGCAACAAGGCCAAAGAAAAAAAATGGATATCTGGAAGTGTGAGAGTTTTATCTTCGACGCACTTGAATTTGTCAGCCAAGCGCAGGTCTTAGTGTATCCGCGTCAGGAGATTTTCGCGCCGCTTAAACATCTTCATAATTTGAAAGCTGTGCAAGATGCTCTGGGTTGAAATTTGTCATCTCTACGCCCTCATTCATATCAAAGAGACTGATGGATGTCGGGTATTTGTAGAGCTGAATTGTAGGATCCATCTTGAAAAAAGCACCCAGCTGGAACATTTCACACGCCCCACGGAAAGCATTGGCTAAAGCATGAGCTGTATAATTGAGACCGCGTGTGCAGTAAGCGAGGTGTATAGCTGCCGACTCTGCTCCAAAAACGATCCGATTAAAAACAGCCTGAACAAGTTTCACTGCAGAGTACAGCAAAGGAAAAAGGAATAACGATAACCCCATACCGATGCGTAAAGCTCCCGTAACTAGAGAAACGCCCCACATTCTTCCCAACTGATTAAAACACCTCTCGATCTTGATGCATTGTTGCTCAAATTCAGCATAATCTTCATCCACAACTTGCTGAGGAGTAAAAGCCGGATTATAGGCATATTCTGGTATGGGCGACTCTGATCTGGGCGTTAATGGGTCTGTCATAGTTTCCTTTTAAAGTTTAGCGGAGTTCGGCTGTACCGGCTAATTTGTTTGCAGCACGATATCTTCGGTCCATCTCCGCCTTTTCAGATTGATACAGGAAGTCTCTAGCGCTAACGAAGTAACCGCAGCATTGTGCAAGAGCCATGATTTGGACAGCTTCCACAAGACCCCGACCAAAGTTCGCAAGACCGTGTCCGAAATAGGTGATACTTCTTAGGGCTTCAGATGCGCGCAGTATAGCGAGTTCTTTGTCGCCACAAATTCGTGCAAAGCCCGCTTGAATCAGGCGAATAATGGCAAAAAAGACAGTACCGACGATTTGTGCCAGGCCGAACGCCATGCGTCCAAGGCCGGATAAGAGAGAATAACCGAATTGTCGTCCACATTGGCCCAATGTGAATTCGTAGTGGATGAATCCCTTTGAGTCTATGTCAGCATCGAATGAGTCTATGTCAGCATCGTATCCCTGTTCAATGACACGATTGATCTCTTCATTCTCTGGACCTGTTGAGAACCAAGTAGAAACTCGCACTGGATCAGGGTAAGTACAGTCTGCCATAATTAAGGCTCCTTAAAATAGTTAGTTAATAAAATGTTTAGTGAAAACAATTATAGTAAATTATCTAATTGCAAATCAATTACAGACATAATTTTAATTTTTAATAAAAAAGAACTACATAAGTGTTTAAAGCTAAGCAGCTTTAGTAATTAAGTCTCACTCTCGTGAACGTATAGAAGCAAGGAAAGCCGTTTGTGCTATCGCCGATGGGTAGCGAAGCTGATAGCCAAAGCGTAAGGCGAATGGATCAATTGTATGTATAACCACTGCAATATGTAAAAATTCTGCAATTCCACGACCGATGTTCGCAAGACCATGTCCTAGATAGGTGAAGCTTCTTAAAGCTTCTTGGGCATAAAGAGCCGCGTATTGTTTCTCTTGATCAGTCCCTGCAACGGCAGATGTGTAGCCAGCTTGGCATGAACGAATCATGACAAAAAAGAGCGTACCGATAATTTGCGCAAGACCGAAAAGTGTGCGTTTAAAGCCAGCGTAGCACGCAAGACCGAGGGTAAAGGCTTCATATCTAAAAGCGTTTTCATGAGGTCTAAAAACATCCCATTCAATCTGGTCATTGATTTTATGATCTTCTGTCCCAGAAGAAAATACTGTTTGAATTTTCATAATTAAACTCCTAGTTCGTTGCGAGATAACAATTATACTAAATTATCTTGTTACAAACAATAGTATAAATAATTTTAATTTGAGCTGTTTTAATCAGGGCATCGGGATGATGCCCTGAAGGGGGGGGTAGTTTAAAGCTTATGCTTTTGTTGGTGTGGCAGTGTCAAGCAATGAACTCTTATAAAGAATTTCCGCTTTCTCAGATTGGTAGGCGAGATACATGTTGTTGAAGACATATGGCGGCTCAATCATCTCTACAAGCAGCGCAATATGCACAAATTCTGCAATTCCGCGACCGATGTTAGCAAGACCGTGTCCCAAATAGGTCACACTTCTTAAAGCTTCTTGAGCATAAAGGGCTGCAAATTTTTTGTCTCCAAACTCATATTGGTAGCCAGCTTGGCATGAGCGAACGATGGCACAAAAGACAGTACCAATAATTTGCGCAAGACCAAAAAGTGTGCGTTTAAGACCTGCGGAGAATGCAGAAACTGGCTTAAGGCTTTCCTTTGTTAGAGCGCATTCGAATTCCTTAAATTGCTTTTCAATCAGTTGGTTAATTTGATGGTTGTTTGTGCCAGAAGAAAACGTTGTTGGGTTTGTCATAATAAAATCCTTTAGTTAACTAGTTAATAATGCTAGAACGGAAGCAATTATATTAAATTACTCAGTAACAAATCAAATACAGAGATAATTTTAAGTTTATTCTGTAAGTTACTGATCTTTAACGAGTTTAATTTTAGAAACTTCTGTAAGTTCGATATCGGGTTTAGAATCCCGACGCACAACACGCGCGGCTCCCACGTGAGAAGGATAAGGGAATGCACAGGATTTTTCACATTGGAAAAGGAAAAAGGCATAATACCGACACATCAACGCGAAGATTTGTAGGGCTTCTAAAATGCCACGGAAAATATTGACTCCACCATGAGCACAGTAGATTATACTCCTCCGCGCTTCAAGCAAGCGCAGCCTTGCAAGCGGTCGGTTATAAAGGTAGGTAATTCCGGCATGCATAGAGCGCAAGTAAAAGAAAGCAATGCTTCCGACAATTTGCGCCAGGCCAAACACAATACGTCCGCAGCCAGAGATTAAAGAAATCCCCCACTCGCGACCTTTGTGTTTAAGGTACCATTCTACACAATGCGAATAGTACTCGGCATTGCGATTGATCTCGTCGCTTTCTGTCCCCGGCGAAAAAGAGGTTTTTATAGCGAGTGTCATTGATCCTCATCCACGTCAGGGTGAAGTAACAAAGCTCTTTCTGCTTCAGCGTCTACAAAAGGGAGATCTTCGTTCCTGTCTGCTCCAAGCGCTGGTCGTGGTACTGGCTCCATATCGGTACCATCAAAATCATCATCTTCTGTTTCTACTAATTCGTCATCTCCTTGTGCGTAATACTCAATCGCATAGGGCAGGCGGGGGGCTGCTCTATAACTGCATAGTCCCCAAATTGTCATGATTCCAGCGGCTTCTAAAAAACCTCGGAAGATGTTGGCTGCGCCGTGCGCCATGTAAGAAAGCGCGGCTTTGCATTCAGCGATGGGTAAATAGGCGCTTTTTCCACTATATCTTGCAAATTTGTAAGTGGCTTCGCAGAGCTTAAAAAAAGCAAGTCCCAGGCCGAAAAGGACTTCGCATGCGCCATAAAGAACGCGCAGTGGAGCTGTGAGGAGGGCCACGGGCCAGTAATAGCCTGGAACGTTTAAAAAGTTCTCAATGCTTACAAAAGTGGGTTCAATTCGGTCATTAATATGCTCATGAGTCCACAAAGAAGACTCTATACTATAATGATGAGGTTTATAAACATGTGACATAATTTTATTCTCCAATTTACAACTTAAAAGTTAATTACCAAAATTATACAAATATCAAGTAATTAAATTCAATAATTTGTTTGTTGACCGGCCCTCCTGGATTTGTTACTCTGAACCCTTATTTGGAGCAGATATGAAAATAGGGTACTTAGGTGCAGGGACTTGGGGTTTTTGCCTGGCGTCTTTACTTGCCGCCAACGGGCATCAGGTCGTTTTATGGGCCCACAACCCTGAATTTGCTGTTCTTTTGAAGAAGAAGCGCAAGCACCCTAAGCTGAAGGACTTTACGGCGCATGAGAATGTGACATTTACAGACAAGCTAGATGAGGCTATTTATCAAGTAAATTTTTTAATTGAATCCGTGACATCGGCGGGGGTCAGGCCCGTATTTGAGAAAATCCGTTCTTTGGGAGGGGTGAGCTGCCCGATTGTTGTTACTTCCAAGGGGATTGAACAGCATAGTTGCCTTCTCCTTCCGGAAGTGATTGTCGATGTTTTAGGTGAAAAGGTGCGGTCTCAAGTGGGCTGTTTAAGTGGCCCGAGCCATGCCGAAGAGGTGATCCACAAGCTTCCCACCGCGGTTGTCTCGTCGTCCTTCCACCCGGATGTGATGCTCCAGATCCGCGACCTTTTTTGGGCACCTTTTTTCCGCATTTATCCGAATGCGGATATTCGGGGGGTGACTTTTGGGGGAGCGATGAAGAACATCATTGCGATTGCATGCGGCATTTCGGATGGGCTGGGATTTGGGGACAACACAAAAGCGGCTCTCATGACCCGCGGTCTTCATGAGATGCGCAAGCTTTCGTTAAGCAAAAAGTGCAATTCTGAAACGCTGAATGGTCTTTCGGGTTTAGGGGATCTGTGCGTGACATGTCTTTCAACGCTGAGCCGCAACTACACGTTCGGGCGACTGATTGCTGAGGGCTTGAGCCCAGAGGAAGCTAAGAAAAAAATCGGCATGGTGGTAGAAGGGAGTTATACCTGTGTGTCGGGGCGTGAGTTGGGTCACAAAGCACAGATCGATGTGCCGATCACAGAAGCGGTGTATGCGATTCTCTACGAAGGGTTAAATCCGCGCGATGCTGTGAAATCCCTTCTTCAGCGCGCGATCAAAGAAGAGCATTTGTAATGAAGGTTGTAACATCCGAGGAAATGGCAAGGATCGAAAAGCTTGCGTATGCCTCGGGCGCATCTGAGTTGGAGTTTATGGAAAAGGCGGGTGCGGGTGTGGCTGCCTGCGCTGAGAAGTTCATCACGGCACATCACCTCGAAAAACGGGTCACACTTCTTGTCGGTAAAGGGAATAATGGGGGTGATGCTCTTGCTGCTGGAAAAATCCTGCTTAAGCAGGGGTTTTTGGTCACTGCCAAGATGGTTTTTGCCGAAGATGCATGCAGTCCCCTCTCTAAGCAGCAGTGCGCAGCGTACAAAAACGCTGGAGGAAAATTTTCAGACGAACTTGCAGGGGTGATTTTAGATGGCTTGACCGGTACGGGCTTTCGTGGCAAGGCAGAAGGCGCCCTCGTGCAAGCCATTGAAGAAGCAAACGCATCAAAGCTTCCCATTCTCGCAATCGATATTCCCTCAGGAATGAATGGGACAACGGGCGAAGTGGGATCTTCTGCAATTTTTGCTACAGAGACGCTCTACTTAGGCCTTCCAAAACGCGGTTTCTTTGTGCAGGAAGGCTGGAACCACGTCGGCAAGCTCAAGCAGGTGGATTTTGGACTGGAGCAAAAATTTCTCGATGCGGCAACGTTTGGTTATATGATTCCTGAAGTCGAACAACTTCCTCCCATCGTTAGAAATCGCCACAAGTATGAAGCAGGTTACATCGTAGCTGTTGCCGGATCGCACGGTTTTTCAGGAGCCGCGTTCCTTGCGTGTCTTGCGGCCCTGCGCGCAGGAGCGGGAATCGTGCGGCTTTTTTATGCAGAAGGGATGGAATATGAGCTTGCAGGGGCTCCTTATGAAATTGTCAAAGAAGAGATCGATCCCGTGCGCGGTTACTTGCGCATTTTAGAAGAGGGGCAGCGGGCCAAAGCTTTTCTGATTGGACCGGGCATGGGAAGAAATCCTCAAGTAGAAAAGCTTTTGAAAAACTTACTCAGTCGGCTTGAAAAGCCCTGCGTTCTTGATGCAGATGCCCTCTATTTTCTTGCAGAAAACCCCAAGTGGGATCTACCCGAACAAGCCATCCTCACCCCCCACAAAAAAGAAGCCGAACGCCTTTTGGGTCTCTCTTCGTCCTGCAGCGAACAAGAACTCCATAAACTCTGTCAAACTTACGCGGATGAGCGCAACATCACCCTTCTTTTAAAAGGGGCGCCCACATTCATTTTCCATCCCAACGCGGTTCCCTATATCTCCACACATGGAGACCCGGGCATGGCAACAGCCGGGACAGGCGATGTTCTCACAGGCATCCTCGCCGCCCTCCTGGCTCAGGGCATGGAGCCCGATGCTGCTGCCCGCCTCGGCGCCACCCTACACGGCATGGCAGGCGAGCTCGCCGCCTCTCATATGAGTTCCTACAGCCTGATTGCGTCCGACCTCATCGAGGCACTCCCCGACGCCTTTTTCTGCTTGCAAAGCACTTGCGAAAAGTGATATACAACAAAATGTTGTAACAATACAACAAAGTGTTGTAAATATGAGTTCTTTGGTAAAGCTGTTTGCAAATCCTACGCTTGTTGAAGTGTTGAATCTATTCTTGCTCAACCCAGAAGAAGAGTTTTATCAATACGATATTGTAAAAAAAACACATAGAGCTTTGATGCAGGTCCAGCGCGCTCTTAAAAGGCTAGCGGAGACGGGGATAATCACGTTTTCAAGACGTGGCAAAATGATCTATTACAAAGCCTTGAGAAGGCATCCTGCTTTTGAAGACCTAAAGAAGTTGTTTTTAAAGACAGTGGCAATGGGAGAACATTTTCGCACTGCCCTTGAACCCTCTCAAAATAAAGTGCAGCTTGCATTCATTTTTGGTTCTGTCGCGGAAGGAGCCGAATCCATAGATAGCGATATTGATCTATGTATAATTGCGGATCTAGGTTTACGAGAAATTTCTAAAGTACTAAGTCCTCTGTCGAAACAGTTAGGACGTGAAATCAATCCGGTCATTTTTGCACCGCATGAATTCCAAAAAAGAATTGCCAAAAAAGACCATTTTCTCCTAAATGTGCTACGCTCCTCAAAGATTTGGATTCTGGGCGATGAAAACACTTTTAAAGAGCCTAAAAAAGGCCATCGCAAAGTGGGGCAAAAATAAGCATCCTCACTATTTTTAGTTAATGCGATCTCGGTTTTAGTATTCATAGGACCTCTGCTGTTATAAGAAAGAACAGGATTAACACGATCGCGGCCAGAGGCCGCGGCACGATGAAAAAATTTTATCATGCCGGCATTTAGTTAGAGTTTGCG
>CAZLDZ010000045.1:0-8843 GCA_964558435.1 uncultured bacterium | reverse complement strand
CTTGCATCCTGGCGCCAAAGATGGCTTTAAAAGATGGCCAAAGCAGCATTTCATCGAAGTGGGCAAACGCCTCATGGCAGAAACCGGTTGTATGATTTTAGTCACAGGCGACGCGGGAGAAACAGCTCTCGTCCAAGACATCGTAAATGCCCTTCCTGGGGCTATTGCTATGCAAGGGATCTCTTTAGGCACCCTCGGCGCTCTTTTAAAAAAATTGTCGCTCTTCATCACCAATGATACAGGCCCCATGCATCTTGCGTGTGCGCTGGGAACACCGACTGTCGCCATTTTTGCTCCCACCCATCCTGCATTATGCGGTCCCTATAAAATCAAAAATGCCCGCATCCTTGCCAAAAAGCCGACCTGCACTCCTTGTTTGCGCAAAAAGTGCCAAGATCCTTTTTGTCTCTTGCAAATCTCGCCCCAAGAGGTTTACGATGCAGCGTTAAGCTTATTCTACCCAGCGAAGGAGTATGTCTAATGTTGTTAGAAGATGCCATCTCGCTTAAAGGACGTAGCCTCATCACAATGGGCCAGCTTTCCAAAGTAGAAATTCTCCACCTTTTGCAAATAGCAGCTCAATGTAAAAAAAATCCAGAACCGCAACTTTTGCAAGGAAAAATCCTTGCCAGCTGTTTTTTTGAACCATCTACGCGCACACGTCTTTCTTTTGAAGCAGCCATGCTAAGACTTGGAGGAAAAACGCTGGGTTTTTCTGAAATCAGCAGCACATCCATGTCTAAAGGAGAATCACTGCACGACACGATCAAGGTCATCGGCTCCCTTGCGGATGTGGTTGTACTCCGCCATCCCAAGGAGGGTGCGGCGTCTTTGGCAAGCTGTGCGACAAAAACGCCCATCATCAACGCAGGAGATGGAGCCAATCAGCACCCGAGCCAAACCCTTGTTGATCTTTTTACGATGCAAGAATGTCAAGGCGCTCTTGAAGGCTTAAAGATCGCTCTTGTGGGAGATTTAAAATATGGGCGTACGGTCCACTCGCTTGTGCAAGCGTGCGCTCTTTTCAATATGCGCTTTTTTTTCATCTCCCCGCAGGAGCTTTCGCTTCCAGAACAAATCGTACAAGACCTCAAGAAACATCAAGCAAAATTTTCTTTCCATCAATCGCTTGAAGAAGTGCTGGGGAAGGTCGATATTCTGTACATGACAAGAATCCAAAAAGAACGCTTAGACGCTCTTGTCTACAAAGATGTTCAAGGAAGTTATGTGCTAAATCTTGAATTATTAAAACTGGCTCAAGACCATCTCAAAATTCTACATCCTTTGCCGAGAGTGGGCGAAATTGTCCCCACGGTAGACGTGACAAAGCATGCCCATTATTTTCAACAGGCAGAAAACGGCCTTTGCGTCAGACAAGCCCTTTTAAGAGAATTATTATGCTAGAGAAAACTCTTCCTGTTTCTGCGATTAAAGAAGGGACTGTCATCGACCACATCACGCAGGGCTTTGCCCTCGTGATTTTGAAATTTCTCAAGATTTCAGAGCACCGCACGACCATTGGACTCAATCTTGCAAGTCAATCGATGGGAGCAAAAGATCTCATCAAAATTGAAAACCGCTTCCTGACAGAAAAAGAAGCGCACGACATTGCCGTTTTTGCACCGCAGGCAACTCTTAGCTTGATCCGCGATTTTCACGTAGAGCAAAAGATTAAAGCGCGCTTGCCCGAAGTGGTGCAGAACCTTCTTGTCTGTCCCAACCCTTGCTGCATCACACATCAAGAGACCACGCACACGCTTTTCCATGTCGAAGAATTTAAACAAAAAATTTTCCTTCGCTGCAGTTTTTGTGAAAAGGTTTTCGATCGCAAGGAAATGCGCGCCTATGATTGAAATTATTAATGCGCAAACTCTAGAAGGCACAGTCAAGAGCTTCGCAGTCCCTTCTCATGAAAATGTCACGATCGACGCCACGGGGCTTACTCTCCTCCCTGGATTGATCGATCCCCATGTGCATTTCCGCACTCCTGGTTTAGAGCACAAAGAAAACTGGCAAACAGGCGCGCGTGCAGCCATTGCAGGGGGGATCACAACCGTTTTTGATATGCCCAATACCCTTCCTGCAACGATCACCCATAAACGGGTTCTAGAAAAAAAAGAGATCATCGAAAACCAGCTTAAAGAAGCGGACATTCCTCTACGGTATGGGCTTTATCTAGGCGCCGATAAAAAGGAATTTGCACAGATTGCCCAAGCAAAATCTGAGGTGGTCGGCATCAAAGTCTTTATGGGCTCCTCAACAGGAGAGCTTCTCGTCGATGATGAAGAAAGCCTGCATACAGCTTTTCAATGCGCTGCACACAATGACCTTCTTCTTGCGATTCATGCAGAAGATGAACAGATCCTGCGCAAGCAAAAAGCTCTGTTTAAAGGAGAAAACCATCCGCGCATCCATTCCAAGCTAAGAAGTCGGGAAGCCGCCTATGCGGCGACAAAAAAAGCTTTAGATCTTGCCGAACTCTACCGGACACGCCTCTATCTTCTGCACATCGGCACTAAAGAAGAGGTCGAACTGATCAAAAACGCAAAAAAACGGGGCGTTTTGGTGTTTGCAGAAACGTGCATTAATCACCTCTTCTTGACAGAAGAATTGTATGAGACTCTCGGCACAAAGGTGCAGATGAACCCACCGATTCGCGCTCAAGAAGACATTGAATGTTTATGGAAGGCTATTGGCGATGGAACAATCGATACGATCGGTTCTGATCACGCTCCCCACACCCTCGAAGAAAAAAAACAACCCTATGGCGTTGCGCCTTCGGGAATTCCCGGCGTAGAAACAACTCTTCCACTTCTTCTCAACGCGATGCATGAAGGGCGCCTCACCCTTTCCCAGATCGTCAAACTCATGCACGACAAAATTCTTGAAATTTTCCGCCTCCCTCCCAACGAAGATTTCATTCTTGTTGACCTGAGCAGAGAAAAACATATCGAGGAAAAGAGCCTGCGCACAAACGTCCGCTGGTCCCCATACTCCTCCTGGAAGCTCAAAGGCTGGCCCATCTACACCGTCGTTCAAGGAAGGATCTATGGTCCCCATTTATAACATCGAAAAAACCTATTTAGAAAATGCACAAAAAGGCCCTTTTTTTTCGGAAAAGCCGCCCAAACGGCTATTTCCTCCGGAAACAGAGTGGATCGATCTTTTAGGTTTTAAACTTGCGTCACCCATCGGAGTGCCTGCAGGCCCTCTTCTGACGTCGAGCTGGATCAAGCTCGCAGCCGAGCTCGGTTTTGATCTTGTGACCTACAAGACCATCCGCAGCAAACAACATCCCGCACACCCACTTCCCAACATGATTTTTGTAGATGTCGAGCACCCATCTGCCAAAAAAAGAGAAAAACCTTCCATTCTTGAAGATCTTGCCGTGACCAATTCGTTTGGGATGCCTTCCATGTCTCCCGAATTTCTGATGGAAGACATCCCCCGTGCCGAAAGCTATTTAAAGCCTGGGCAAGCGATGATCGTATCCGTTGTCGGAACGCCACGCCCAGATGTTGATTTTTGCCAGGATTTTGTGCAAGCCGCTCTCCTTGCAAAAACGGCAGGAGCCAAGCTCATCGAAGCCAACTTCTCCTGCCCTAATGTCGCAAAGCGCGAAGGAAGTCTCTACACAACTCCCGATACCGTTTTTGAAATCGCACAAGCTCTAAAAAAAGCACTAAAAGAGACCCCCCTGATATTAAAAATGGGAATTTTTCAGAACACACGTCTTATGCACGACGTTTTTCTTGCGGCTGCACGCGCAGGAGCGGATGCTATCTGCGGAATCAATAGCGTGAGCATGCCCGTTGTCAACGCACAAAACGAACCCGCCCTCGGCCAAGAGAGACCCACAAGCGGCATCTGCGGCGGGCCCATCCGAGAAGACGCGCTCCGTTTTCTTGAACAAGGACACGACATCATTCACAAGGAAAAACTCCCCCTCGTCCTCATGGGGTGTGGCGGCATCACCCACGAAAGTCACTTCGACCTTTTTCTCAAAGCCGGCGCCCAAGCTGCCCTTTGTGCTACCGGCATGATCTGGAATCCCTATTTAGCTCTGCAATATCATGAAAAAAAGAACAAAAATGAAAAGAAATAAGCGGGGAGATTTTAATTGGCTTCCATAGACATGTCGGGTGACACGGCATTGCATGTCCGTGTCCCCCGACATGTCTATTCACCCAGCAAAAAAAACAAAAAAATATCATGAATACTGTTGATCTAGCCTTAGAATTATACGAAATAGGAGCGGTGAAGTTTGGGACCTTCACCCTGAAGAGTGGGAAAATATCGCCTATGTATGTGGATTTGCGCGCGATTATCTCGTTTCCTGCACTGCTAAGACGCATTGCTGAAATGCTGTGGGAAAAAGCAGCTTCTCTTTCTTATGACCTTGTCTGTGGCGTTCCCTATACGGCTCTTCCTCTTGCCACCTGTTTTTCCTGTGCCCATGATGTCCCGATGATTTTGAAACGCAAAGAAGTCAAAGATTACGGCACAAAAAAACTGATTGAAGGGGTGTTTGAAACGGGGCAAACGTGTCTGGTCCTTGAAGATGTGATGACAACAGGCGGAAGCATCCTTGAAACTAAGGAAGCTTTGCAGGGGGTGGGTCTTAAAGTGGATGATGCGCTTGTGATTATGGATAGACAGCAAGGAGGAAGAGAAAACCTACAGGAGAAGGGGGTAAGAGTGCACCCTCTGATCACCCTTTCGGAACTTCTCGATATTCTTTATAATGCGGGAAAAATTGAAAAGAATGTTTATGAAGTTGAGAGAACGAGCTGAGCTTTGTGACAATGAAACAGCGAAAAGGCTGTTTGAGATCATGGACGAGAAAAGGAGCAACCTTGCTCTTTCGGCTGATTTCACAAAAGCCGAAGAACTTTTGCATTGTGCAGAAAAGCTGGCTCCTGAAATTTGTCTTCTAAAAACCCACATCGACATCCTAGAAGACTTTTCTTTGGAAGTCACTGCCCGATTGGCTCAACTGGCCAAACAGGGAAATTTTCTTCTCTTTGAAGACCGAAAATTTGCCGACATCGGAAATACAGTCATGCACCAGTATCGAGGAGGTGTGCACCGGATCGCCGAGTGGGCAGACATTGTCAACGCGCATATCGTCCCTGGGCCTGGAATCATTCACGGGTTAAAAAAAGTGGGCTCCCCTTTGAAACGGGGTTTGCTTCTCCTGGCAGAAATGAGCTCAGCCGGTACAATCGCTCAAGGAAATTACACACAACAAGCCATCAAAATGGCCGAAGAAAATCTCGATTTCGTCATCGGCTTTATCTCGCTCGGAAAACTTTCGAGCGACCCGCGCCTGATCCATATGACGCCTGGAGTACAGCTACAAGAAGGAAAAGACGCTTTAGGCCAGCGCTACCAGACACCTGAAAGCGCAATCAAAGCTGGAAGCGACATCATCATCGTGGGAAGAGGAATCATCGAAGCTCAAGATCCCCTTCTTGCCGCTCAAGAATACAGAATGCGGGCTTGGAGAGCTTATGAACATGAAGGTTGATAAGCCACATATTGTCGTCGCGATTTTAAACTGGAATGGGAAAAAAGATACCCTTGAATGCCTTGCTTCCGTCAGACAGATTAACTACCCCCATTTCCAGATTGTTGTCGTCGACAATGGCTCGACCGATGATTCTGTTGCTTATATCCGCCGAGAATTTCCCTCTATTACCATTTTACAAGCCAAAGAAAATTTAGGTTATGCAGGAGGGAATAACTTAGCCATCCACTATGCTCTATCTCAGGGAGCTGAAGCCGTTTTTCTATTGAACAATGACACGATCGTGGATCCCGATGTTCTTCAACATTTTGCCAGCCTCATGACAAAAAAACCGCAGGCGGGTATTTACGGCGCCCATCTTCTTCTGTACCATGACCGCCAAAAAGTGGACCATTTTGGAGGAGTGTGGAATCAAAAAAAGGGGCAGTTTGATCTCGTACGCGATTTTTCTGATCTGGATTATGCATGCGGTGCTGCTCTCTTGATCAAAAAAGAAGTCTTTGAAGCTGTGGGTTTTTTAGAGCCGCGGTTTTTTCTGTTTTGGGAAGAGTCCGATTTTTGCTTCCGCGCCAAAAAAAAGGGATTTGTCCCCATTTCCTGCCCAGATGCTAAAGTTTGGCACAAAGTCTCAAGCTCTTTTTCAGGAGGAAAGCCCCATATCAGTTACTATTGGTGGAGAAATCGACTTCTCTGGGTCGAGAGAAATCTTGCTTTCAAAGAAAAATTATCTCTTTGGCTGCGCGTTCTCCTCCCAGAAATCGGCCATCTTCTCAAGCTCCGCACTTTGAAGACCCTTCAATGTGTTTTCTCTTCAGAAAACGCTGAGCGCAAGCAAAAACTCCTCCAGTACCGTGCCTCTCTTCATGGGGTCCGAGATTACACGCTTAGACGGTTTGGGAGTGGCCCTGCTTGGCTTTATACTCAAAGAATGCTATGATCAGGACATGCGCAACATAATCTATTATTTCTTTTCGGCACTTTTGCTTCTTTTAGCAGGCTGTGAAACCAACCGGATCATCGTCAATGATGTTGAGGAAAGAGAAGCCAATGAGATCATTGTTTTCCTGGCCAGTAAAAATATTGCCGCCGAAAAAATGCCTTCGCCTTCTGCTGGACCTGCGGGCGCAATTGCAACTCCGCTGTGGAGCATCGCGGTCGCCCCCAAAGAGACAACGGAAGCCATGGCTCTTCTCAATCAAAATGGCCTTCCCAGAAAAAAAGGGGTCAATTTACTCGATCTTTTTGCAAAAGCTGGACTGATGTCCTCCGAAAAAGAGGAAACCATCCGCTATCAAGCAGGCTTAGCCGAACAAATTGCCGGCACCATCCGTAAAATTGACGGCGTGATTGATGCGGATGTTCAGCTCTCTTTTCCTCCAGCTGAAACAGGGATTCCAGGCACACAAACGACCGCTCCCAAAAAAGTGACCGCTTCAGTTTATGTGAAACACCAGGGAATTTTGGACGACCCCAACAGCCATCTCGTGACCAAAATTAAACGTCTTGTCGCCGGCAGCGTGAGCGGTCTCGACGTCAACGATGTGACCGTGATTTCTGATCGCTCCCGTTTTTCCGACATCGCGCTTACCCCGCAAGCTGAATCCCTCGCTCCAAAACCCAAGGAATATGTCAGCATCTGGTCGATTGTGATGAGTAAAAATTCAGCAAGTCGATTCAGAATCCTGTTTTTTACCTTAAGCGTTCTTGCCATTTTGCTCGCTACAGCCTTCGGATGGCTCATTTGGAAGTTTTATCCTCTCTTGAAAAGGGGGCGTGGACTTAAAGAGCTCTTAAATCCTGTGCCTGTCGAAGTCGAAAGACGCGCCCAAGAAAAAAAATCTCCCCCTGAAGCATGACAACCGCCTCCATCGTCTGCAAAGCTTTTTTGCAAAAATGTCCTCAAGAAAAAAGAGAGAGGTTTTTGCGTTTTTTGCCCCAGCAAAAACAGGCAGAATTGCAAGAGCTGCCTTCTTCTTTTTATAAAGACCCCACACGTGGCATCGCGCCTGAAGAAGAATACCTAAAAAAACTCCATTTTTCTTGGTTCACTCCCCTTTTCCGCACATTTTCCGAAAGTGAAGTGAGAATTTTTTTGTCTGCTCTTATGACAGAACAAATCGAAGGACTCAAAAAACTTCTTCTTTTTAGCAATCATGGCGCTGCCCTTACCCCCTTTTCCCGCCCCTTTGTACAAAAAACCTTGTGGCACATGATTCAGGAAAAAAGTCTCCTTCCCATTGAATGCCTTCCCGATTCCCCTCTCAATCAACTCTTAGAACTCCATCACAATGAGCTCGTTTCCTTGATCGATCTCTTAGGAATCCACGACTTGTCGCTCGTCGTAAAACAGATCATCGACAAAACAAAACTTCAACACATTCACGCAGCACTCACTTCTTCTGAATATGCTTTTTTAAATACACTCCTTCTCAAAAAAGAGGTTTTGAGTTTTAAGCCATTTTCTCTGGAAAAATGGGATGGTAAACCCGCAAGTTTGCGCGCCTTAATTCAAAAACGGGGAATGAACCGTTTGGCAAAGGCTCTTTATAGTTCAGAAAATAGCCTGCTCTGGCATGTCAGCCATATCCTTGATATGCCCCGTGGAGAGCTCTTAAGCTCTCTTGCAACACCTCTTGACGGGCCACGCGCAAAAGAGATATTGATAGGGCAGGTTGTGGAACTATTTCCATTGCTGAAAGGACACAAATGAAATTCTTCTCACTCATCTACCAAGGCGATATCCACACAGATGAGAAAGTGATTCCCGAAGACCAGTATAGCCTTCTTCTCGAAGCAAAAGAGATCATTGACCGAGCCAAAAAAGACGCTGAAGAGCTGCGCAAAAATACAGAAGAAGAGTGCAAAGAACTCAAAAAAAAAGCCAAGGAAGAGGGATTTCAAGAAGGGCTAGAAACCTTCAACGAACAGCTTCTTTTTTTTGATCGCGAACTCAAAAAAATCCGCCACGACACTACCCAATCTGTTCTTCCGCTCGCGCTGAAAGCGGCAAAAAAAATCGTCGCAAAAGAACTTGAAACACATCCTGAAACCATCGTCAATATTGTCCTCCAAGCTCTTGCTCCCGTCACGCAAAGCCACCGCATCAAAATCTACGTGAGCAAACAAGAGCGCGACCTTGTCGAAGCCGAAAGGCCCAAAATCCGCGCCCTCCTAGAACAAGTCGACAGCCTCAGCATCCAAGACCGCCCCGACATCTCCCCCGGCGGATGCATCATCGAAACCGAAGCAGGCATCATCAACGCCACCATCGAAAACCAATGGCGCGCCCTCGAGTCCGCCTTCGACCGCTACA
>CAZLDZ010000044.1:0-8850 GCA_964558435.1 uncultured bacterium | reverse complement strand
CTCTAACACGACCGGAGGAGTGATGACGGACCCACTTGGATTCGATCGAGAAATTTCGATGCAAGATTATGGCCGTTTGCGGGAGACAATGCAACGCCGTTCCTCAAATGGACATTCGGTACCAGTAGGAAAGTTACAGCCTGGATACAAAGGAAAAAAAGTAGTTATTGATGGTGAGGAATGGAGAGCTGTTGAAGGAGTTGATTACACACAATTCAATTTTTCACAGCAGGGAAATTTCTGGTACGACCCGAAAAACCACAGCGATTACATGTATGTGCTCGAAGCACAAGATGGGTGCTGCACCATTTTATAGCTTTTTCTTCAGGCGCGGCCCTGAGGGCGTATCTTCAATCAAATACCCTTGTGCATGGATCGCATCGCGGCACTGGTCGGCAAGCTTCCAGTTTTTAGTCTTGCGCCCCTCTTCGCGCTGCTGAAGCAGTGTTTGGAGCTCTTGTGAGATCTCTTGTTCTTTTTCAGGGGGGAAAATCCCCAGGACGGCATCAATCTTGGTAAAAAATGCCAAAATTGCGTGCGCCTCATCTTTTCCGACAACCTTTTGGTCGCACAGAATATTGACCTTGCGCACAAGCTCAAAAAGGACAGCAAGCGCCGAAGAGATGTTGAGGTCATCGGCAACTGCTTGAGAAAATTCGGTGTGTGCATTTTTGAGAAGTGGGGCCACTTCGCCTGTGCCACCTTCTTCTGTCACTGTTTTTAAGCGCGCAAAAAAATCGGAAAATCTTTCTAAGGCATGCACGCATCCATTCAATCCCTCTAGCGTGAAATTCAGCTGCGTTCTGTAGTGGGTGTGCAAAAGCATGTAGCGCACGTGCATGCCTTTGTACCCTTTTTTGAGAAGATCGCGCAGGGTGTAAAAGTTTCCGAGGCTTTTGGACATCTTCTTATGGTCGACAAGAAGATGCTCAGAATGCACCCACAGGCGCACAAAATGCTTCCCTGAAAATGCTTCCGATTGTGCAATTTCGTTTTCGTGGTGAGGGAAAATGTTATCCACACCCCCTGCGTGAATATCGATCATCTCGCCCAGTGTTTGCATCGCCATTGCCGAGCATTCGATGTGCCACCCGGGCCGACCTTTTCCGAACGGGCTTTCCCAAAACACTTTTCCATCGCGCTCAGCATCATAACTCTTCCACAGCACAAAATCGGCGGCGTTGTCTTTCTCATATTCATCGGCGTACATCCGCTCGGACGCTCCAGCTTTTAGCTCATCAAGATGGAGATGCGAAAGCCTTCCATACGCAGGGAAACGCTGGATCGCGTAATAAATGCTCCCATCACTTCCGCGGTAGGCAACCCCCTTCTCCAGCAGATTTTCAATGATGCCGATCATCTGAGGCACATATTCGGTCGCGCGCGGATAAAATTCGACCTTCTCAATGTTGAGAGTCTGCAAATCCTCAAAAAAAGCCTGGATAAATGGTTCTGTGAATTCGTGAAGAGAGCATTTTTTTTCCACCACCATTTTAATGATCTTATCTTCGACATCGGTGATGTTCATCGTCTGCGTCACCTTCATGCCAAAGAATGAAAGCGTGCGGCGCAAGAGATCTTCAAAAACGTAGGTGCGGAAATTGCCGATGTGCGCAAAATTATAGACCGTCGGACCGCAGGTGTACATTTTGATAGAAGGCCCAACAACTTCTTCTAACTTCCTGGTCTCTGTATTAAAAAGTTTCATGTGTCTCTTCTCGTGTCCGAGCTGCCGATTTCATGCCCACAAAGAGTCGGAACTCGGACACGGACTCGGACACGAAATAAGGGATTTTTCTCTTTATGTATTCTTCTTCTCGATGATTTCATCTAGAGCACGATAGTGGGTTTTACCTGTACCCGTCAAGGGAATCTCTTGGACTTTTTTCACTTCGGCGATGCGGACAAGATTGCTGTAGCCTTTTTCTTTGAGAGCTGCATTCACCGCTTCTTTATCGACATCGAAGGTCGCAATCAGGACAATGCTCGGCTTCTCACTTTCTTTCTCACGTACGGCCACTGCAAGAGCAGGGACATCTTCTTTCATCTCTCCCCAATGTCGTTCTTTGGCCAGGCGGATCACCTCTTGTTCCAGGCCTCCCAAACTGACCATTTCCCCCCCAATCTTCACAAAGCGTTTGAGGCGACCGGAAATGTATAAATTCCCCTCCTCATCCAAACTCCCACGATCCCCTGCTCGGTACCATTTTTTTCCCTCGAAGTTAAGAAAGGGTGTCGGTTGATCCCCCAAATAACCATGGAAGACGTTTGGTCCCCAAATGCAGATCTCCCCTTCTTGCTTGGCTGCGAGCTTCTTCTCGTCTTCTCCGATGATGATCACTTCCACACCCGGAAGCGGGCGGCCCACCCCTTTGGGGGGAAGACCTGGCGGTGTGAGAGTCACTACGGGACTTCCTTCTGTAACCCCATACCCTTCGAGCATCTCATGTCCAGGACCTAAATTTTTTACATACTCAAAAAGCTCTTGCGGCGCCTTTTCAGCTCCAGAGACAAACAGGTGAATTGAGTCGAGCTCCCGAGGCTTGGCTGCGCGAAAAAGAGCCTTGATGAAACTCGGGGCGCAGAAAAATAGGGTGGGCTTCCAATTACCGATATCAAAAGCCATCCCGTGGCTGTCGGTCGGATCGGGAGCAAATGCCGCGCGCAAGCTTGAAAGAAGCGGAAGAAGCCCTGTGACAGAAAAACCAAACGAGTGAAAAGGGGGCAAAACGCCATAAAGAAGATCTTTTTCTGTGAATTTGACCACGGAAAGTGCCGCGCGCTGATTACTCAAGAGATTTTCATGAGAAAGAGGCACCCCTTTGGGAAGCGCTTCTGTGCCACTCGTAAATAAAATGGCGGCACAGCTGTCTTTTTTGATCTTGTTTAATTGAAATGCGCGCACAAGATATTTCCCAGAAAAAAGCGCACAAAATGCCCCTCGTAGTTTTTCTAGAAGTGTCAGATTTGCACGCAGCTCTTCTAAGAGAAGAATCTTCTCATGCACACCACCAAAATCCCCCAGCTCGCGCCTCCCTAAAAAGGCGGACGAGCTGATAACAACTTCGACCTCAGAAATTTTTGCCGCATGCTCTAGTGCGCGCACCCCAGACGTCCAATTCAACATGACGGGGATCTTACGCGCAAGAAGCGTCGCAAGAACGACAATATAGCCTCCTGCACTCGAAGGGAGCATGATGCCGATTTTATCACCTGGCATTTTCAGAATTTTTCTCGAAAGAACCACGGCCGCCCGCTTCATTTTCTTGTAACTCAAAAGCCCCGAGTAGGCATCGACACAAGCGTAAGCATTTTTCATTCTGTCGCACATCAAGAGAAAAGCTTCGGCAAGATTGTCTCCCAAAGGAGGGATCGGAAAAAGCCGCCCGGGCTCTTCTGGCCAAACGATCTTTTCTTTTTTCTCTTCCTCTTCTTCCTCTTTTCCCCCTTTTGCGCCTGCTGCAAGCTGGATGAGATCGTCCACCGTTTGCACACTCGCAGGAGACACTTCGCCAATGTGGTATTTCTCTTCAAGAAACAGATAAAGTTGCGTCAAATCTAGGGAATCAAGACCAAGATCGGTCGAAGGATTTTTTTCTTTTTTCACCTGCTCCACAGGAATGCGGGCAAGTTTTGCAAGTTCAGCTAGAATTTCTTTTTCAAGTTCTGGAGGAACTTGCACCTTCTGTGTCACACCTTCTTTTTCCGGAGGAGAAAGTGTCGGAAGTTTTTTTTTCCAAAAAGAAAACGAAACAAGCGTCACAGGCTCGGGCTCGCGATTATACCACTTCTCAAGCGCCTGATTAAAATCCATCCTCGATGTGATGGGAAGGTTTTTTGCCCATTCAAATTCGATTGTCACCTCTCGACGAGGAGCAAAAAAAATCAAGTTTTGCACCAGGATTTTTAGCCCCTGTACAAACGCTTTACCAAAATCGGGAGATTTTCCTGTAACAGCTCGAGAAAAAATGCTCCCCCACAGACCCCGCGTGCGCACAAGAACGATACGCGAGAGCGGATCTGCATGGACCAAGTTATGTACAAACGAAGCTCCGCCCAAAGACTCCTTCCCATCGCGCGCGAGTTTTCCTGAAGGGTAAATCAGAAAATTTTCCCCCTTCTGCCTGCCTACACAAATCTCTTTCATCAATTTTTCCAGCTGCCGCGCTTTCCATGTATTGACAAGCGCATCCATCACTGGAACCGGCATCGCACCCACACTCTTAATCAAAAAATGGAAACCCTTCAGGTAATAGAAATTCTCCACAATGAGCGGCCGCACCTGAAAGTCTTGCCACAGAATCGTCGTCAAAAAAACCGGATCGATCTCTGCCGGGTGGTTCGGCAAAAACAAAATGCCCCCCGCACCCTTTTCAGCAAGAATCTTCTCCAATCCTAGGGTGCGCACGCGGTAGCGCAAAGCCAACAGAAGGCGCACGAGGCGTGAAAGACAGAAGAGAGCCCATGTTTTAACCATAAACACATAAGAGTGCACGAAAGAGAATTTTTGAGCTAGACCCAGGATTGAAATAAATATTATATACTTTTACTGTGCAAAAATGGAATCGCTCTACCGCTTCATCGAAACGATGGCAAAGCTCTTGCGCAAAGAAGTGCGCCTTATGCGCACGCGCAAAATGCATGTCATTGAAGAAAAAACCAGCCTTCACCACAAGGTCGAACTCATCGCTGTCTTTCTGAGAAAACAAACCAAATCGACAAAGAAAAAGATTATCCAAAAATAACCATAGATTTTACTATCTTGAAAATAAAGCACTTAGAAAGCAAAAAATTTTCTTGAGAGCTGAAAATCGACAATTGTCGATTTTCAGCTCTCACTATTGTTGCAATCATAAAGCTGAAAACAAACAATTTTAGGGAACTAAAATTCCTAACTTTTCCATTTCTGCTTTGGCCTTTGTGCAGCCGTAGGCAAGCGCTTTGGAAAATGCATCCCGAGCGCGCTTAGGTGAGCGATCAACTCCAGGGCAACCTTGGGCATAGATCAGCCCGAGCTGGAAGCAGGCTTCGGCATGCTTGTTTGCCCCTGCCTTGCAGTAGAATTTATAGGCTTCTTCAAACTTACTCTCTTTGCGGCGCTTTTCTGCGTGCAAAAACTGCGCTTCAGCGTGACCCCGCACGGCCGCCTCTACAATCCAATCCCCAGCAAGTTCTGACACAGGAGGAGGCAAGTGCAGGTGGCGTATTCCGCGCTGAAACAAAATCTCCTTGTATTCCTTTTGCTGATCAGGGGTAAGTAAGGGATAATCTTCATCACTTAAATGCTCGCCAAACACGTTATCTTGATCTTCCACAATCTCTTGAAAACGTTCCTGGGCGCGCTTTTTCTTTTCTTGTTTAGCAAGCAATTCTGCAATGTGGTGCGCATAGGGATCCTCTGTGCTCCGTGCTTGATCCAGCAGCGTGCCCTCATCTCCTTGCCACCACCCTTGAGCAATAAAATAGGCCAAAGCAGCTTGGGCAGAAGATGAGCCTTCTACTGAAGCAAGGGCCAACAGAGGAGCAATCTGCGCGCGTAAATTTTGGGGATTTTGAACCCGGTCTTCAATACACAGATCCACTAACTTGATGAGTGCAGGCTCGTGGCCTTGATCTGCAGCAAGACGGAAGTATTCGACAGCTTTTTCATCGTTTTTTTCATAAACGGCACCCGGATAATTATTCGAACCTAAATAGTAGCGCCCCATCTCATACTGCGCTCGTGCGTGTCCCCGCTCTGCAGCATATTTAAAAAACTTAAACGCCCTGTATCGGTCCGGAGGATTTTCACCCAACAATACAGCCCGCAATACCAAAAGACCCATTTGATACGCGTCCTCGGGCGTAAATTCAATGGACTGGGCCAAAGACAAGTTCTGTCGATCAAAAGTAGCCTTTTCCTGCGTAGGGGGAAAAACACACGTCGTTGATGTCCCCCCATTCAAACAAAAGAAAGCGGGCATGTACTTTCCTTTCGCACTCTGTGTGAGGGGCCACTGCTGCGGCTTTCCCGAGGGGGCAAAAACGCGCCTTCCAGAAGCTTCATGGATTTTTTGTGCTATGCCTTGAGGAGAGCCCGTATCACACGAAATCAAAAAGATGCGTCCATCCGGCGCCATACTTTCAAAATCTTCGGCTTTAGGCGTATCATAAAACTCATTTCTTTCTTCATGCATCATGATGCTTGAAGGTGTTCCATGCGCTTCAATAATCGCATATTCGATGGGTTGATCGGGAAATGCCTCATGGATTTCGTCCAGACGCTTTTTGATATCCCCTTTATCTGCAAGCCATCTCTGGACAACCCGGTGGGTTTTTTCCAGCGTGGCAAGCATCTCTTTACTTCTTGGGGCTTCCGGATTGAACGCCTTATTATAATCTATAATCTGAAACGCTAACTAAAAGTGCTACTAATGGTTTTGTCATATTATTAATTATTATAAAATATATTTTACTATAATTAATAATTGTTGTAAATAATAATTTTAAAACGTATATTGCTTATTTACAATAGTTTATGTTTTTATTTGCAAAAAAGAGTTAACGACACTAAGGTGAAAATTTTTAGGCACTTACATTGGAGGCTTGTATGGTGAGAAAAATAGAACCGAGGGATGTTCCCCTTTCGAGAGTTGAATTAGAAAAAAAGGCGAATAAAATAACCCAGCTTGGGGTTCAGTGCGTGTTTAGGCCGGATGCCCACATGGCATTCCCCGAGTTTAAAACACATTCATTTCAGGTCAGAAAACCTGAAAAACGCGTTGTCCAAGTGCGCAGACGCACTTTTGGTTAAGATTTTCACGCAGAGAAAAATCTTAAAAAGATCGCCGAAAATAAAGGGCAAAATGCCCAAAATAAACGCATTTTGTGCGCCCACAAATTGAGCCAGGTGGGCATACCCAAACGCATAAATGGCAAGATTTCCCGCAAGAAGCGCCATAAAGGCGCTCTTAGGTGTGCGGCTTTTCTCATATAAAAGCCCGGTCAAATACGCGCCCACGATCCAGCCGATCAGATAGCCCCCTGTAGGTCCTGCAAAGACATGCAGCCCCCCACGCCAACCAGAAAGAAGCGGAAGCCCAAGAGCCACTTGAGCAAGAAACGCCATGATGGCAAGTGTCCCCCGCCTCTTCCCTAGCCACGCCGCAAGAAACAGCACAACATGGCACTGGAGCACGACAGGAACCGGGGTAAACGGCAGCGGAAACGAAAAAGGCCCCGCCAGCGCAATCAACACACTTGAGCCTAAAATCACGCATAGCTCGCGTAGCCATTTCGGCTCTCGCTGAGAAGAAAGGGTCAAGGTTGCACTCATCATAAGCCTCCGTTTTAAAAACGCTTGAGTATAACAAACGGATTTTTTTGCGCAACTAACAAGTAAAATTTTTAATCGCATTGAAAATAAAGCTATAAAAATGTTAAACTCATCGGACCTTTTACCGAGGAGATTTTATGGCAATAGATGCAGCAAACCTTCCCCCACCTCCAGTTGAATGCACACATAGTATCGTCGAGTATTTCTTCGTCGATCCTTTCTGCAAAGAACATGGGCTATTTGTCAAAATTACCGTTCTCGTGTTCCACATTCTTACGATAGGCATCCCCGGTGGCGCGTATCACCTCGTCGTGTGGTTGGTACCCTCGTGGAAATATGAACAGCCGTTTTTTGATCCTTTCGCTAATTCAATAACCGAGTGTTGGCAAAGGGCAGAACCTTTGTGTGCCCAAACCCGTACTGATGTGGAAAAATGCATACTAAGAAAACAACCCACACCTGTGACTTTCAGATTCGACAAAGGCATACTATGCAATTTGCAGCCTATTAACCCTCAAATTGCACAACTCGAAGCGTTGTACTTGGAGTGTCTTGAAACGTTCAAAACAGCCTTGAGTGGGTATAAAGGTGATGAGGCCTGGGAACAACAGCTTGTGATAGAGGCAGCTGACAATTTAATGACAATTGTCTACACGCTTGCCTACCACACAATTCGTGACATTCCTGCAGTGCAAAAAAACTTGGAACAGCAAAGTCAAAAGCCATCACGTGCACAAGTGTTAGCAGGACAAAAATCTTACTTAATACACTGCTTTCTCCATTGCGCGGAGGTCTATTATATGGTCCGTGGAGGCTTTACACAGAATGACGAGAACGAAATGGAATTTTTCGCTTCTCTTGAAACAGCAACTATCGCCAAGTTTTATCAACCGGGCACACCTCAAAATGGCTGGCGCCTTCTTTTCAATAGCCTATGGGGTGAACTCAATGCGATCGGGATTACTGAGGAGGATCTTGCTGCAGTAGCTCCAAAGACACTAGAATGGCTCGACCCCGATAGAGGCGAAAGATATTTCACCCTAGGCAGATCTGCAAGAGAGCCCGAAGAGCCCGAAGAGGTCAAAGAACCCGAAGAGGAGCCTGAAGAGCCCGAGGCTGTCTCATGACAAGCGCCTCTAGTAGCGGTGCCAGTTCGCTGCGAACATACTTGCGTGGAGTACTTTTTTGCTGATCCGCTCTGCGAAGAGCACCACTGGGTGGCAAAAATCGCGATCGTGGCCCTCCATGTGCTGACTTTGGGGATTCCACTAGGGATTTATCACCTCGTTGTGTGGATGGTGCCCTCTTTAAAACCTGATGGACCTTATTACGATCCTAGAGAGTGGAGTTGGACGGATCTTTTGGAAAGAACCAAAGATTTGGTCTATGATGCCCATCACTTTGCAGAGGAACAATTGGCTGCAAACCCCACTCTAAAACCTTTAATTTATGTCAACGATTCCCAGCCTAAGAGCAAGGTACTACAGCCTACCGATCAAAAAATTGCACTTTTAGCAAGATTACATCGGGAGAAA
>CAZLDZ010000043.1:0-8869 GCA_964558435.1 uncultured bacterium | reverse complement strand
TGTGAGCGGCCTGGAGTCAGCGCTTGGGGGATGCCCAAGGCATCTAGACAGGTGGGAGGAGAGCTCAGCACCTCTTCAGGAGGCTGTCCATTATAAATCTCGATTAAGAGAGCCACGAGCCCTGAAGAGATGAGTGCGTCAGAGCTGGCTCTAAAAAATAGTTTTCCTTCTTCGAAGCGCGTCACAAGAAAAACTTGACTCTGGCACCCGGTCACAAGATTTTCAGGGCATTTTTCTTCGGGCGCAAGGGGAGTGAGGTTTTTCCCTAATTCGATGAGTTTTTCATAGATCTCTTGCGGGTTTTTGCATGAGCTAAAAAAAATTTTAATGTTCTCTTGGTTAATCATGTGTAGAGTTTAACTCTGTTGACAATAAAAGAGTAGTTGTTGTTTTATTTTTTGCATGCCAAAAGAAGACACCATAAAAATTGATGGGACGATTGAGGAGCTTTTGCCGAATATGACGTTCCGCGTGGCGCTACAGAACGGGATGAAAGTCCACGCCCATCTCTGCGGGAAGATGCGGATGCGCAACATCCGCGTTTTAGTGGGAGACATTGTGACGGTAGAGATGTCGCCTTATGATTTGACGAAGGCGCGCATCATCTATAGACAAAAGTAAATTTTTTTGAAGGTGTCTATTATTGTTGTTGATTTTATTTGCTTTGCGTACTAATCTCTGTTGCTTTCGCGTAAATGATTAGTATTTTGCCTCGCAAGTCGAGGCGCGGGTGTCCGCCCAGATAGCTCAGTGGTAGAGCACTTGCATGGTAAGCAAAAGGTCGTAGGTTCAATTCCTATTCTGGGCAAAAGAGCTGCTGACCGTAACTAGAGTTAAAATTGGAGCCTAACGGAGGAAGTTAAAATGGCCAAGGAAATGTATCAACGGAGTAAACCCCACGTAAACATCGGGACCATCGGTCACGTCGACCATGGTAAAACCTCCCTTACAGCAGCAATCACAAAAGTACTCGCGGAAGCGGGAAAAGCAAAATTCCGTGATTACGCTTCGATCGATAACACGCCTGAGGAAAAAGCGCGTGGGATTACGATTAACGCGAGCCACGTCGAATACGAGACAGATGCGCGTCACTACGCTCACGTCGACTGCCCAGGCCACGCCGACTATGTAAAAAATATGATTACCGGTGCAGCGCAAATGGACGGCGCAATTCTCGTTGTGGCTGCAACCGACGGTGCGATGCCTCAGACAAAAGAACACATCCTCTTAGCGCACCAAGTTGGTGTTCCTGCAATCGTTGTATTCCTCAACAAGATGGACATGATCGGCAAGGGCGATGAAGAGCTCGTCGACCTCGTCGAAATGGAATTGACAGAGCTTCTCGAATCCAAAGGATATAAAAATACGCCGATCATCCGCGGTTCTGCTCTAAAAGCGCTTGAAGGCGATGCGCAGTATACCGAGAGCATTAAACAGCTCATGAAAACTGTCGATGAAAAGATCCCCACACCCATCCGTGAAACAGATAAACCCTTCTTGATGCCGATTGAGGACGTGTTCTCGATTTCAGGACGCGGTACCGTGGCAACAGGACGTGTGGAGCGTGGAATTGTGCGCGTGAACGATAAGCTTCAACTCGTGGGAATCCGCGAGACACGCGAAACGGTTGTGACCGGTCTTGAAATGTTCAATAAGACACTTGATGAAGCGCGTGCCGGTGAAAACGTCGGAATCCTTCTGCGCGGTCTTGAGAAACATGACATCGAGCGCGGGATGGTTCTTGCGGCTCCTGGCACATGCACACCGCACACCCACTTTAAAGGGACGATCTACGTCCTCACAAAAGAAGAGGGTGGCCGTCATAAGCCCTTCTTCTCTGGCTATCGCCCACAATTTTACTTCCGCACGACAGACGTTACAGGAACTGTAACGCTTCCTGAAGGAACAGAGATGGTGATGCCTGGAGATAACGTAGAGTTAACAGCAGAATTGATCCATCCGATTGCGATGGATGAAGGGATGCGTTTTGCGATCCGTGAAGGGGGCAGAACGATCGGCGCTGGAACGATTACAAAGATAGTGAAGTAACTTTAACAGGTGCTTTTTCTCATGCGGGAAAGAGCATCTTAAAAATTAGGCTTAGGGGTGCGTAGCTCAGCTGGTAGAGCAGCGATCTCCAAAGTCGCTGGTCGGGGGTTCGAATCCCTCCGCACTCGAATTAAAGTGTGATGATGGATATAGAAGTACGAGACCTTTCAGCTGGCGACGCAAAAAGCACAAAAAAACTCACAGACATGATTCGTGAGTTTAAGAATGAGCTTAAGAAAGTTAGTTGGACGACGAAAGAGGAACTGAAATTTTTTACGATCGTTGTTGTGGGAACCATTTTTACTTTTGGACTCGGCATTTATTTTGTCGATCTTGCGATTAAAGGTTTCCTCCACATGATCGGGCGCATTGTTCATTAGGAGTTACATGTACAAGTGGTATGTCATCCAAGTCATTTCGGGTCAAGAAAAGCGCGTCAAAAAAGCGCTTGAGGAGAATCGCGACTCGAAAGGAATGACAGATCTCGTGCAAGATATTCTTGTGCCGACAGAAAATGTCGCTGAAGTCAAAGGCGGACAGCAGAAGGTGAGCGAGAAAAAGCTGTGGCCGGGCTACATCCTCGTGCAGATGAATTTAACCGATGATTCGTGGATGTATGTCAAGAACACCAATGGAGTTTTAGATTTTCTCGGAGGAGAGAGGCCTTCACCTCTTGCGCAAGCTGAAGTGGATGAAATTCTGAAGGAGCTTGAAGAGAAAAAGAAAGGCGTTGTTCCGAAACACAACATTATGCCTGGGGACAAGGTCAAGATTACAGATGGTGTCTTTGTGAACTTCATTGGCATCGTGCGGGAAGTCTTCCATGACAAGGGACGTTTGAGCGTCATGGTTTCGATTTTTGGACGTGAGACACGCGTCGATGATCTAGAATTTTGGCAGGTTGAATTGGTCCCTGCAGAAACAGAGGTAAGCTAACTAGTTATGAACCGATCCGCAAATTCTAAAAGTTGTTTTTTCGCCCTTTTTGGCATCTTTCTCATGTCCTTTTTCGGCCATGTTCATCTAACATTGTCCTCAAAAGGACATGAGAAATCTGCTCAAAAATCATCAAAAAACCAACAATTTATCATTTACGGATAGGTTCATGGCGAAAAAACTTGTAAAAATAATTAAGTTGCAAATCCCTGCAGGAAAAGCCAACCCGGCTCCACCGATTGGTCCGGCGCTTGGTGGTGCGGGTGTGAATATCATGGGCTTTTGCAAAGAATTTAATGCGAAAACTCAAGACAAGGGCGGAGACATCCTGCCTGTAGAAATTTCTGTCTATGCTGACAAATCCTTCACTTTTATCACAAAACAGCCGCCCGTTTCCAACATGATTAAAAAAGAGTGTGGGATCGAGTCGGGATCAAAAGTGCCTAACCGCGATAAAGTCGGCAAACTGACGAAAACTCAAGTGATGAAAATTGCAAAACAAAAATATGCGGACATGCGTGTGACTTCAGAAGCAGCTGCGATGCAGCTTGTGATGGGAACTGCGCGTTCAATGGGCGTAGACATAGTAGAAGGGTAAAATATGGCAAAGAAAAGCAAGCGCATGAAAGAAGTCACAAAGCTCGTTGACCCCGAAAAGGTGTACGCGCTTGACGATGCCCTCGAGATTCTGAAAAAGTCTCCACCCGTGAAATTTGATCAATCTGTAGAGATTTCTTTAAAGACAGGAATTGATCTCAAAAAATCAGAGCAGCAAGTGCGCGGAACCGTTTCCTTGCCGCACGGAACAGGAAAAAGTACAATCGTCGTGGTCATTGCCAAAGGGGACAAAGCCAAAGAAGCACAAGACGCCGGAGCCGATTTTGCTGGGAGCGATGAATTAATCGAAAAAATCAAGGGTGGTTGGACAGATTTTAGCGTGCTCATTTCTACTCCAGACATGATGCGCCAGGTGGGAACACTGGGGAAAGTCTTAGGACCACGCGGACTCATGCCCACGCCAAAAGCGGGGACAGTCACGGCAGATGTTGCCAAAGCAGTCAAGGAGTCCAAAGGGGGAAAAATTGAGTTTAAAAGCGACAAGCACGGTGTGATCAATTCTCTTGTCGGCAAACTCTCTTTTTCTAAGGACAAACTTAAAGAAAATATTCTTTCTCTTTTGAATGCGATTGCGAAGGCGCGTCCTGCAACGGCAAAAGGGCATTTTTTAAAGTCTCTTTCGCTTGCCTCAACGATGGGACCAGGATTAAAAATTGATTTAGCTATTGCTACTGCGGAGTAGAGAGATATGAGACCAGATAAACAACTTCTTTTAGATGAGATTAAACAAAAAATTCATGGGTCTAAAGCCTTTGTTCTGACCAGCTACAAGCAGCTTTCTCCCAATTTGTCTGCAAATTTTAGACAAACTCTGATGGGCGCAAAGGGGAGCTTTGAAGTTGTTAAGAAAAGAATTTTATTGAAGGCAGCGCAGGCCTCTGGGATCTCTTTAGATGAAAATAGCCTTGCAGGGCATATCGGTGTCGTCTTTGCCGAGGAAGATGCCATCACAACGACAAAAAGCTTCTTTCAATTTAATGCCGAAAATGAGAACCTTTTTCAGGTTTTAGGTGGGCAATTTGAGGGGAAAATTTGCTCTGCGCAAGATGTATTACAAATTTCGAAACTTCCATCTCAGCAGGAGATGCGTGCACAATTTTTAGCAACTCTGGAGGCGCCTCTTTCTCAGACTCTTGCTGTTGTGCAAGCCCTTTTGACATCTGTGATGTACTGTTTGGAAAACAAGTCGCAAAATTCAAGTTAAACTAAACGATAGAGAGGTAATGCCGTGAGTAAACAAACTGTTGAACAACTCGTAGACGCACTGAGTGAACTCAGCGTGCTCGATATGTCAAAACTGAAGGCCGCCCTAGAAGACAAATGGGGTGTGAAGGCCGCCGCTGCAGCTCCAATGATGGTTGCCGCTGCTGCACCTAGTGCTGGTGGAGGAGAGGCTGCAAAAGCTTCAGAGTCTACCGAGTTTAAAGTGACTTTAGAAGAAACACCCCAAGATAAAAAAATTGGTGTGATTAAAGTTGTCCGCGAAGCAACTGGACTTGGACTCAAAGAAGCAAAAGATATAGTGGACGGCGCTCCTAAAGTTTTAAAAGAGACATGCCCCAAAGCTGAAGCGGAAGAAATTTCCAAAAAAGTCGCAGCAGCAGGTGGTAAGGTAACTCTTGTTGGACTTTAATTTGAGAGCAAAAAGTTGAAGTAATTAGTGAGCAGGAGCTTTTGTAGCCTCCTGCTCACATTTGTATTTTGATAAAGGTTAACTCCGGAGCCATCGATGTTAAAAAGGCCCTCGCAGCGGGTGAGTTTTCAACCGAAGGAAGAGATCATTGATCTCCCAAATTTGATTGAAGTCCAAATTAAGTCCTACCACCAATTCCTCCAAGCGCATTTGATGCCGCATGAGAGAGAAAACGTAGGGATCCAAGAGGTGTTCACCGAAATTTTTCCCATCAAATCCTATGATGAGAAAACAATTTTGGAATACCTTTCCTACAGTTTGGGCGTTCCCAAGTACACACCTGACGAGTGCATCCGAAGAGGCATTACTTTCAACGTTACCCTGAAAGTAAAATTTAGACTTACCGACGAGACAGGGATCAAAGAAGAAGAAGTCTACATGGGGACAATCCCCGTCATGACCGACAAGGGAACGTTCATCATCAATGGAGCTGAGCGCGTCATCGTTTCTCAGCTACACAGATCACCGGGCATTGCATTCGAACAAGATCGACATCCGAAAGGCATGACCCTGTATTCTTGCAGAATTATTCCTTACCGTGGAAGCTGGCTTGAAGGGGCTTTTGACACCAATGATCTGATCTATATTTACGTCGACCGTAAAAAACGTCGAAGAAAAATCCTTGCTACCTCGTTCATCCGTACGCTTGGATATTCTTCTGATGCCGACATCATCGAAGAGTTTTTTAGCACAGTCAAAGTGAAAATCCGCTCTGACAAGGATTTTCCTAAACTTGTCGGAAAAATTCTCGCAGAAGATGTCGTCGATCAGCAAAGCGGCGTTGTCTACGGAAAGGCTTCTGAGAAACTCACAACAGCGATGCTGAAGCGCATGATCGACAGTGGCATTTCTGCTCTTAAAATTGCCGAAGATGCGGATGAGACAAGCCCTATTGTCAAAATGCTCGCGAAAGACACAACAGACTCTTATGAGTCGGCATTAAAGGACTTCTATAGAAAAATCCGTCCCGGAGAGCCTGCCACCCTTGCGAATGCACGCTCTGCCATCATGCGCCTTTTCTTTGATCCGAAACGCTATAATCTCGGACGTGTTGGTCGCTATAAGATGAACCGTAAACTCGGCATCAACACAAGTGACGAAGAACTTGCTCAGGTGACACTGCGCAAAGAAGACGTGATTGGCGCGATTAAATACTTGATCTCCCTGAAAAAAGGTGAAGAGCATGCAAACGTCGATGATATTGACCACCTAGGCAACCGCCGTGTGCGCTCTGTGGGAGAATTGATCCAGAACCAGTGCCGCATCGGTCTTGCCCGCATGGAGAAGATCATCAAAGAACGGATCAATCTTTTTGATTTCTCATCCGATACTTTGACTCCAGGGAAAATTGTTTCTGCAAAAGGCCTTGCCGGAGTTTTAAAAGACTTTTTCGGAAGATCCCAGCTTTCGCAATTTATGGATCAGACCAACCCCGTTGCAGAATTGACACACAAGCGCCGTCTTTCTTCGTTGGGGCCAGGAGGGCTTAATCGTGAAAGAGCAGGCTTTGAAGTGCGCGACGTCCACGCAAGCCACTATGGAAGGATCTGTCCGATTGAAACGCCCGAAGGTCCCAACATCGGGTTGATCACATCGCTTTCGACATTTGCCAAAATCAATGAATTTGGATTCATTGAAACCCCTTACCGCATTGTACGCGACGGCATTGTAACAGCAGAAATCGAATACATGACAGCGGACCAAGAAGAGATGTGCGTGATCGCGCAGGCTTCTGCTCCTCTCGACGAGTTGAATATGTTTGTCGAGCCGATCTGCTGGGCACGTTACAAGGGTGAATCGCTCAAGATTGAAACAGAAAGAGCCACACACATGGACGTTTCTCCGAAGCAGCTCGTCTCTGTGGTTGCTGGACTCATTCCATTCTTAGAGCACGATGACGCCAACCGCGCGCTCATGGGATCGAACATGCAAAGACAGGCGGTTCCTCTTCTTAGAACGGACGCGCCGATTGTGGGAACAGGACTTGAGCTCCGCGCAGCGCGCGATTCAGGAGCTGTGGTTGTTGCCGAAGAAAACGGAACTGTAGAGTTTGTTGACGGCTTTAAAATCGTCATTGCTGCAGCTGCCAACCCGTTGAATAAAAAAACCTACCATTTGAAAAAGTTTTTGCGTTCCAATGGTGGAACATGCATTAACCAGACCCCTTTATGCTCCGTTGGAGACAAAGTCAAAGCAGGGGATGTCATTGCCGACGGTCCTTCTACTGACCGTGGGGAAATTGCCCTGGGGAAAAACGTCCTTGTCGCATTCATGCCCTGGTGTGGATACAACTACGAGGATGCGATTCTCATCTCCGAAAAACTCCTGAAGGAAGACTACTACACATCTGTGTACCTTGAAGAGTTTGAACTGACAGCCCGCGATACAAAACTCGGGAAAGAAGAGATCACACGCGATATTCCCAATGTGGCAGAAGAAGCCCTTGCGAACCTCGGCGAAGACGGCATCATCCGGATCGGAGCCGAAGTCAAAACGGGAGATATCCTCGTCGGGAAAATCACGCCGAAATCGGAGACAGAGCTCGCTCCTGAAGAGAGGCTCTTGCGCGCTATTTTCGGTGAAAAAGCAGCCGACGTCAAAGACGCTTCCTTGACTGTTCCACCAGGAACGCAGGGCGTTGTCATGGACGTTAAAGTCTTCTCAAGACGCGACCGCCTTTCCAAAACCGATGATGAGCTTGTCGAAGAAGCTTCACGCATTAAAGACATCCATCACGAATACAAAGCAAAAGAAGCAGAACTCCTCATCGAGTTCCACGAAAAGCTCGGAGCCCTTCTTTTAGGAGAAGTGGCGCCAGGGCCGATCATGCACCGCAAAACGGGAGATGTTCTCATCAAAGAAGGTGAGGCGATTACTCAAGATATGCTTGAGACGCTTGAAAGCGAAAAAGCAGAAGATCTCCTCATGTCTGAGGAAGAAGTGTACAACACCCTGAAAGGACTTCTGCGCGAGTACGATGTCGCGCTTCAGACACTGCAGTCGCTGCATAAAACTGAGGTGGAATTCACCAAGAAAGGGGACATCGAACTCGATCCCGGTGTGATCCGCCAAGTCAAAGTCTACATTGCTTCCAAGCGTAAACTTGAAGTGGGCGATAAGATGGCAGGAAGACACGGAAACAAAGGTGTTGTGTCGAAGGTCGTTCCCGAAGCAGATGTGCCTTATCTTCCCAATGGACAATCCATTGAGATGATCCTTAACCCTCTCGGGGTGCCTTCGCGTATGAACATGGGCCAGCTGCTTGAAACCCATCTCGGTTTTGCAGCAAAAAAGGCAGGGATCTATGTGAAGAGCTCAGTCTTTGAAGGATTCCCTGAGTCGCGCATTTGGGAAATGATGAAACAGCACAACCTCCCTGAAGACGGAAAAATGTTCCTCTACGATGGACGAACAGGGGAGCGTTTTGATAACCGCGTGGTTGTAGGGTATATTTATATGCTCAAACTCAGCCACCTTGTTGCCGACAAAATCCACGCACGCTCCATCGGTCCGTACTCGCTTGTGACCCAGCAGCCTCTCGGAGGAAAAGCACAAATGGGAGGTCAAAGACTT